>DKOG01000125.1 GCA_002469915.1 Bacteroidetes bacterium UBA7368 | reverse complement strand
ACGCTTCATTTTGGAAATACGTGGACAGATAAGTCCCAGGATAGAGGATCACTCCGTCTTTCAACGGGCTCTCTGCACAATGATTTTCATGTGTATACTGTAGAATGGACGGAGACCGAGTTTAATTGGTACATCGATGATGTTCAATTTGCCAGAGTATCTAACTGGTATACTCCGGGTCATGACTATCCATCGCCCTTTGACAAACGATTCCACATTTTATTGAATGTCGCCGTTGGAGGAAATTGGCCTGGCAGTCCGGATGCGACCACGACATTTCCTCAACGCATGGAAGTGGACTATGTCCGGGTATTTGAATCTGAAAGTGGGCAATAATCTAGTTTGATAGCTACAAAATCCACATCGGCCCAGCGAAGCGCATTTGTGTTGGCACTGATTAGTGCTGGCTTATTATTTGGGCGAGAATCGTCTTCTTTCTGGTATGTATCCCAGATATTTATTCATGCCGCTTCAGGTCTTCTTCTGACGTTTTTCTGGATGCGACGTGTCCAGTTCCTCTTAACGGCAAAAAGGTCTTGGAAAACAGGTTTCGAGAGCCTTGTTTTAGCCGTCGCTGCCCTCAGTGGACTTTCAATCTTTGTATTCGGGGTATCGCGGCCGTTTGAATGGATTCTAACCCTTCATATCACTTCTTCCGTTCTCGTTGTTCTCCATGGAATAATTCAGAATCAGATAGAGGCCAAAGAGAACAGGTTGGTCCGGGCAAATTGGGGTCCGCTGCTGTTTTTTATGCTTGTCGGAATGAGCTACTGGTACAGCAACTCATTCGATCTCATTGAAAATGAGGCTCCATTTCCTCTCACTTTTGCTGACAACACGGCGCAAGGGGAAGAAAGCCCTTTTTTCCCAAGCCCAGCCAGCACACCCAATCAAGACTTGATTCCGGCGTCCTTTTTTTTGGAGTCTGATGGATGTGGGCGCTCTGGTTGCCATGTTGATGCTGTTGCACAATGGTCCGTTTCGGCGCACCATTTGTCGTCCTTTAACAACCAATGGTACAGGAAATCGATTGAGTATCTACAGGAAGTAGGAGGTACGCAAGCCGCCAAATGGTGCGCCGGGTGCCATGATCCAGCTTTGTTGTTCTCGGGGCAAATGGAACAGCCAGTCGTAGAGTTTTTGGATACGCCTGAAGCGCATGCAGGGGTAACCTGTGTTTCTTGTCATGCGATCAAGGAAATTAGAAATACGGGTGGAAATGGCGCCTATACGCTGGAAGTGCCCGCCCTGCATGCGCTCGCCACTCATAAGAGTCCAGTCGTACAGTTCATGCACGATCAGGTGATGAAACTAGATCCAGGACCCCACCGAGCTGCATTTATGGAGCCGTTTATGGTCGAGGATCAAGCGGCATATTGTTCGACCTGTCATAAGGTTCACCTGGATAAAGCCGTAAATGATTATCGTTGGCTTCGCGGTTTTAATACGTACGATAATTGGCAAGCTAGCGGCGTATCGGGTATGGGTGCGCGTTCCTTTTATCAGCCTGAAACACCGGTGCAATGCACGGATTGTCATATGTCTATCGTGCCCTCAGATGATCCCGGTTCCAGTTCGAGAGGTATGAGAGACCATCGATTTACGGCTGCCAATACCGCTATTTCTGTCGCTCACGGAAATGAAGATCAATTGGCCAATACCGTTAATTTTCTTAAGCAAGGCCATCTTTCTGTTGATATTTTTGCCGTTTCCCCCATTGAGGATGATATTTTATCACCTTCTGGAGCCTTGCTGCAAAGAGAGCTTGAGGCGAGCACTTCTTTCGCGATAGGAGAGGAGGAAGGCTTGGCTTTATCTCGCGGTTCGGTTTCCGAACCGCGAGACATTACGGGCGATCTCCGTTCAGGCGAGTCGGTTTTTCGTCCTGGATCGAGCTACATGTTAGATGTGGTGGTCCGGTCCAAGAATGTGGGACATTTTTTCCCGACGGGTACCACGGATGCTCAGGAGGCTTGGTTAGAAGTAGAAGCAACAGATGCCACTGGAAGGGTGCTGATTGAAAGCGGACGGGTTTACCAGGATGTTGTGGATTCAACGGCACATTTTTATCGTTCCGTTCTGGTCGACGGCGCTTCCCGACGAATCGATAAGCGAAATGCATTTGCGACCCGGAGCACCGTATACGTAAACCTGATTCCACCGGGTGCAGCGGACGTAGCGCATTACGTATTAAATGTGCCCCCAGACGCCGTATCACCTATTTCAGTCTCTGCGAAACTGAACTATCGCAAGTTTTCAAAAGAGTACACTGACTTCGCGTTTGGTGGGACCTTTGACGAGCCCTTTGACGGACATTTCTCTGCAGATAAACGAGACTGGTCCTTTGGTGGTGTGGATTCTACTGTTTCAGCCTTAACATTAACGCTGCCGAAGTTGCCGATTGTCGAGATGGCTAAAGATTCGTTGGTACTCGGGTTGGGACCACTCGAAGAGAATGAGGGCGCAAAGAAACAGGAATTAGCAACCTACTTGAGTTGGAACGATTACGGAATCGCATTGCTTCGAGAGGGTGATTTGTCCTTGGCAACAGAGGCCTTTTCGCGGGTTACCGAGTTGGCACCCGAGTATGTAGATGGGTGGGTGAATGTAGCCCGAGTTCACATCGTGACGGGTGATTATGATAGTGCGCTGAACGCTCTTAAGGCTGCGGATACGGCACGGACGGGGTATTACAAGACCACGTATTTTCGCGGATTGATTTTCAAGTTGATGGGCAACTACGAAGAAGCCATTTCCGCTTTCAAACAGGTCCTTTCGAGTCATCCAAAAGACCGCGTCGTGTTGAATGACTTAGGACGATCGCTCTACTTGGATGAACAAATGCCGGAAGCGATCGAGGTCTTACTCAAGGTCCTGAGGATTGATGCTGAAGACCTCACCGCTAACTACAACTTGATGCTCCTCTACCAATCGGTTGGGGAAACTGAAGTTTCTGATTCATACCGTACGAGGTATGAGCGATTCAAGGCGGACGAAAGCGCGTCAGCGCGTGCTAGGGCCTACCGAGCCGTTCATCCTGCCGACAACAATGAGGCAAACAGGATTCACGTTCATTGAGAACCTAGTGCTCAGTCTCTCGAATAAGGAGGTTTCCGGAGGACACATTGGTCCTTCGTTGTATATGCCCCGATGGCCAGTGAACCAGAATGGAATCTGCTATAGAAGCATCCGAGAGTCCAAAAAATGCGGCGGTTTCAGATCCGCTCAAGTAGCTGGAACCGGATTTAACCAAACGACTCTGCATTCTTTGGTTGCTCCAAACCTCGATTCTTGCTCCTATTCCATGAGCAGGTCCAATGCTGCTTTCAAGGACGATTTTCAGTGCACTTCCTGTAGACTGGTTTTTCCAGATATGTGCGGGGCCATTGTTTTCAACCAGAAGAATATCAGGGTCTGCGTCTCCATCGATGTCACCAATGGCTAGCGCTCGAGCGGCATAGGCGCCAAAAGCAGAAATGGACGGGGCTACATCGTCAAAAGAACCCTTTCCATCGCTGGCAAACAGATGAGGCGTCTGTTTATATCGGACATTATCCCTAATGGACTCGATGGTTTGCTCTACGTGTCCATTAGCTGTGATGACATCCACATGGCCATCGAGGTTCAGATCAGAGGTCATCAGCCCAAACGTCAAGGTGAGTGTGCTCGGCTGTCCAATGGCAGAGCCGGCTGCTCGATCGATAAAACTACCGGGTCCAAATTGGCGGTAGACCCCAATCATTTCGTCCGAGAAGTTACCGACAAATACCGTTTCTCTATCTGAATCATCCGTGATGCCCGAATCAATACCCATACCCGCGCGGGCCCTTCCTCTTTCGTCAAACGCGAGCCCGCTAACAATGCCCTCATCCACAAACGAGCCTCCGCCCTGATTAATCAGCATCTGATCTGGATCTGTGTCATTTGCCACGAGCACATCGGGAAGCCCGTCTGCATTCACATCCGCCATGGCCAGTCCTAAGGTTTTGCCTTCTATGGCCTCAAATCCTGTTCCGTTGGTATCTTCGTAAAAGGATCCATCCCCTCTATTTCTGAAAAATGATGCTGTTACGCCTTCATAAAGTTCAGGGGTGCAATATCCTTTGGTGGAGCCATCTGTTGAACAGAAAATATCCTTTTCAGCGCTCCAGTCCACATAGTTGCCAATCAAAATATCCAACCAGCCATCACCATCGGCGTCAAAGATGAGTGCTGCGGTGCTCCAATCGTCGTTAGCGCTGGCAAGCGGCGTGGCGACGAACGTGCCATTTGTGTTCTCCAAAATCAGGTTGGGTCCAAGACTCGTGTACACGAGGTCAATATCCCCGTCTTGGTCAAGGTCTGCTGGGTAGAGGCCCATTGCGTATCCCGGAAGATGGTCTAAACCCGGAATGAGAGCCTCCGAAAATGTACCGCTGCCGTCATTCAGGAGCGCTAGTACGTCACCTTCCATACGGGACACGTCTTCGATCAGTGTTGCGCCTCCAGGAATGAGTACATCTAGGTCGCCGTCCGAATCGATATCTAGAAATGCACCCCCTCCGCTCATGGTTTCAGGGAACCATTTTTGTCCTTGAGCACCGTTATGGTGACGGAATGAATCGGGCAGCTGAATTTCTTTAAACGCGAATGATAGGGCAGGCGCTTCTGTAGGACTCATCGATTCCGTGCCACAGCCCGAGCACAAGATGAGAAACGAAAAGGACCACAAATGGATCGAGCGAGTTTGCATGAGCCCTGATGTTGGTTGCCATAGGAGAGATTCCTAAAATAGGGCCTCCGGTATTCCCAATATGACCCATTCTTGAAATTCTCCAAACGACTTCATGTTCAGATTGACTCATTTTACAACACTTTTTCTACTTGTTGTGTGCATGATTGGAGTGGTGGCAACGAGTGCCTGCGGTTCGAGGGAGGAGCAGCTGCCTGCCATTTCCCCGAAAATCGCATCCGGGATTCAGGGTGCTAATCAAGCGTTGTCTCAGGGGGATTTGAATCGGGCGCTTTCAAAGGCCGAAGATGTTTTAGCCGTGGATCCTAGCTCGGTAGATGGACATTTTCTTAAAGGCAGAGTCCTTTTTGAACTCGGAAGGTTTAGCGCGGCTGAATCCAGTTTTGTGATCGTGGCGAACCAGCATCCGGCCTATCCGGGGGTATTTCATAACCTGGCTAACATCTCGTACCTGAGAAAAGAATACAGGGCGGCTTTATCTCGGTTTTTACAGGAGTCGCAATTGGAAAGCGATCCAAGGTCGTGGCATGCTGTGGCGGGTGTGTATGCAGAATTGGGAGTCCTGGATAGTGCATTGGTCGCTATTGAATCAAGTTTAGCCATTAAAGATACCTATGCACCCGCTTGGCTAAGCCGCGCCATGTATACGGAACAAGCAGGGGATTTATCGAATGCATTGAGCTATGGACGTCGTTCCTACCAACTAGATGCGTCCAAAACAACAACTTGGCTTCTTGTTGCACGGCTTGAAAATCAGATCGGTACGCCAGATTCAGCGCTGGTATTGATGCAGCGTATGTCTGAGCAGGATCCGTTTAATTATACCGCCTTGTTTGAAATGGGACGTTCATTTCAGAGGATGGGAAATGTTGAGGCTGCAAATCAGATGTATGTGCGCTCTGATGAGGTACGCAAAATAATGAAACCCGTTGAACTGCTGGAAACTGACGTTCGCGAATATCCGCAGCGTTTTTCACAACGGGTACAGTTGGCAGAGGCTAACCGGGCCATTGGCAGATGGGACCAGGCATTGAAGCAGTATCAATCTGCAGTTAGCATGAGGCCTGGAAATACTGAGCTGTTGTCCAATGTGGCTTTGATGATGGTTCAGTTGGGGCAGCGAGACCGGGCCCAGAACGTATTTTTGGACATTCTTGAAAGCGAGCCGAATCACTTTCCGACTTTAGTAAATATGACGGTCTTTTATCTGGAGGTTGGGAATTTGGAAGAGGCGGCCCTCTATTTCAACCGGGCCAGAGGTCAGCAACCTGATAATCCGGTGATTTCTCGTCTCGCTTCCGCTCTAGGAAGCACGCTCGAATAACACGTTTGAATCAATTTTGAGTCGATTTTTCTTGATATCGACTAAAATAGGATTGAGCAGTAAGCGTGTCTCCGACAGTTAGATAATACTTGGCTCGATTGAAAAGCATGGCCGTCGATGTGCTATCAATCGCTTCTGCCTTGGCAAGCGAGCGATCGGCTTCCTGAAAATGATTTTGCCGTAAGAAAACAGCCCCCAGCACGTTCCAGAAGTACACATCGTTTGTTTTATTTGCTCCGTAAACCGCGAGTCGAGTCGTTAAGGAATCGAGCAAAGGCTCGGTCACCTGTTGAGCTACCGTCTGTTTCATGTAGTCGATAGCCAAAGGCCGCCAATAGAAAAGGGCCTCATACATTTGCGCTCGTTCCTGAGGAGTTATTTCGCTGGATTGGATGGCCTCAAATAAGGCCTCTGAAACGGTAAGGGGAGAAGTGACAATCGTTGCCGATAGTGAATCGGTTTTTTTACCAGATTTGAATCTAGCTACCAGGCTATCGCTCAATCGGGCTGTCACATCTGGGCTTCGCCCCTGAATAAATGGATAGTCCATGAGCAGGCGCTCCACGAGTAAATTCGCATGCGATGCTGCAAGGGGATCCAATTTCATTTCAGTAGGCCATGCCGTTGGTTCTGCTTTTATGTTCTCATGTTCTAGAATAGCCGACGCAAACGCCGCCCCCATGAGTTCAAGCCCTTTTTGATTGGGGTGCAGGTGGTCGATGAATAAATCACTGCCCGGTACACCGGTCAAACTCTCGTTTTCGAACAATTGCTCCACGTCAACGAGTATGGCCTCGCCGTCGGAAGTCATGGATCGAATAATGCTGTTTATTTCGCTCGGCGCCCGGAATCGGATCTCGTCTAGATCTTTGGCGCGGATAAACGATTCGCGTGAACATCCACGATACTCACAGCTCATGGACTGTGCAGTTTCAAATAGGGTTTGCGCCTCATCCAGCTTTCCCAAAGGCGCTTGATCCTGAGTATTAGAAGTGAGTGTTCCTATAATAACTGGGATACCCGCATCTGAAAACTCAGTCACGACATCCCTCATATTGGTCTCAAATTGTTTGATACCCGCAAGAAAGACATCGTCTCCTTCTTGTATTACGGCCTCTCTAACCACTCGGGCCATCAATGTCTGTTCACCGTCCGATTCTCCCGGTAACAATTCAGGCCGAGGTTGAATAAGCTGTTCTAGACTAGTGAAGATGGCCGTTCGTTTCAGCTTGAGTAGAAGTCGTTTCAGAAAAATGGACTGGGTGGATAGGCCAATATTGCTACCGGCTCCGAACGCACCATAATACTCGTTATGCCCGGCGTAGATAAGCACAACGTCTGGTTGAATATCGCGAACCCTTTTCTTGAGATCCCACAACGTGTAACTGTTGACGGCCGTCATTCCTAGGTTTATGATCTCAATTCGGCGTTCTGTCATGTAGGCCTGCGCTCGTCTTCCCACAGATTCTGGAAACCCGTAATAGAAATGATAGGGGAATCCTGCGGTTGATGAGCCGCCTAAAACGACAATGCGATAGCTATTTTCGGGCTTTTGAGCAGAGAACGGATTGTAAGCGACAGAAGGAGTAAACCCTTGGAAATACCGTTCAGCATAAGCTGGATTAAACACGGCATAGTCCGCATTTTCTTGGAGCTTTATAAACGGGGTACGGGTGCTTTCGCCGACTCCCAACAATCGGAAAAGTACTTCAGCTGCGACGATTAGGATAATCGGAATACAGCCAGCTAAGGTGTAGAAAAGAATTCGCCTTGGTTGCGAAATCATACTTGCGCAGTATCAACAAGCTTAGTAGCTTCGTGAAAAGGTTTTCATAGTTTTCATGACGTAAGGAAAGATACGATTTTGTAATGGGTGTAACTATCCGAGATGTCGCGAAACAAGCCGATGTCTCTATTTCAACTGTTTCTCGTGTATTAAACGATACCTGTCCGGTTCATTCCGAGAAGCGTGTTCGCGTGGAGCGAGCTGTTGCCGAATTGGGATATACACCTAACCCCGCAGCAAGAAGTCTACTGACTCGTGAAACAGGCGGCATTGGAATCATTTTGCCCTTCGTTAGTGGTGAGTTTTTCTCCGAATTCCTGAATGGTGTGGATGAAGCTGCACAGGAAGAAGACTACTTCCTACTGATTTCGACCTCTCATCACTCTTCGGATGATTTGAAAAAGGCGATGAGAGGGATGTACAAAAGAGTGGATGGGCTTTTAGTAATGGCACCACAGATGAGTACGGCTGAAGTGAGAGATTTAGCTCCGGCCGGCATTCCGTTGGTGTTTGTCAATACTCGTTTTGTTGAGGAGAATCCCGAAGGAATCACCTTTGATAACTATGGTGGCATGTATGCCATGACCACCCATCTGGTATCTAAGGGGCATCGTCGTATTGGATTTATTACTGGTCCTAAAGACGCGTATGATGCGCAAGAGCGACTACGTGGATATCGAAAAGCCCTTCAAGACGTAGGCATTGCTGAAGACGAAGAGTTGATTCTGAATGGTGAGTACGATCAAAAAACAGGTTTTGAACGCACCAAAACACTGCTAGCTTTGGAACAGAGGCCAACAGCGATCATGGCCTCTAATGATGATTCAGCCATCGGTGTATTGAGTGCGCTTCGGGAGCAAGGCGTAGCCATTCCAGAGGAAATGGCCGTAACCGGATTCGATGACGTTCCCAGTGCGCGCTATGCAAGCCCACCGTTATCTTCTGTTCACGTTCCTGTTCGGGAGTTGGGATCTGCGGCGATCCGTTTGTTGACGGAACGTCTAAAGAATGACAGACTTGACTCGACATTAAGAACGTTGCCGGTGGCTTTAAATCTTCGTCAGACGTCGTAATCCATTTTTGATGCTCATCATTTGGCACTTTATTTCATGTATCCATGACATCATTTGAACTAGATACGCTAGATATCATTGTCATTGGGGTGTACCTGATTGGCATTGTAGGAATTGGTTTTTGGGTATCCAGAAAAACAGCCTCGGAAGAGGACTACTTTCTTGCAGGCCGAAGTCTTACTTGGCCATTAATTGGGTTGTCCCTATTTGCCTCCAATGTGTCATCCAGTACGTTAATTGGATTGGCTGGCGATGCGTACACTACTGGTATCGCAGTATATAATTACGAGTGGTTTGCCGTAATTGTCCTCGTCTTTTTTATCGTATTTTTCCTTCCGTTTTACCTTAAAACGAAGATTTATACGCTTCCGGAATTCCTGGAAAAGAGGTTCGATCAACGATCGCGCTACTACATGTCGGGCATTACCGTCATCGGCAATATCCTCTTGGAGACTGCAGGGGCTCTTTATGCTGGCGCATTGGTCATAAACCTCGTGCTTCCGGAGGTGCCGATGTGGCAGATTACGACGGTGTTGGCTTTTATTGCCGGAGTCTATACCATCGCTGGTGGACTGAAGGCGGTTGTGTATACGGACGCCATTCAAGCGGTACTCTTGTTAATAGGGTCCACCATGATCGCGTTTATCGCTTTTCAAAAGGTGGGGTCCTGGGATGCTGTCCTAGCAGTAACCACGGATCGCGAATTGAGCTTGATTCAACCATTGGATGATCCCGCTCTTCCTTGGTTGGGGCTCATAGTCGGGCTTCCGTTGTTAGGAATCTATTTTTGGTGTAGCAATCAGTATATGGTTCAGCGGACTCTCGCTGCCAAGAACTTGGACGAGGGAAGGTGGGGAGCATTGTTCGCTGGCCTTCTGAAAGTGCCTATTCTGTTCATAATGGTCTTTCCGGGGGTTTTTGCTCGGGTGCTCTATCCTAACCTTCCCAAGGGAGACTTGGTGTTTCCAACGATGATTTTCGATCTGTTACCGGTCGGGATTAGGGGACTTATTCTGATCGCGCTGATAGCGGCAATCATGTCCAGTTTGGATTCCACGCTCAATGCTGTTTCCACCTTGGTGACGATGGACTGGGTTAAGAAACTTAAACCCAAAATGAGTTCAAAAAACCTGGTCAAAGTGGGCCGAGTCGCAACGGGTATTGTGATGATTATCGGTGCCTTGTGGGCACCTCAGATCTCCAAATTCCCTTCTCTCTGGCAGTATCTTCAAGGTGTCTTGGCTTATATAACACCACCTATTGTTGCCTGTTTTGTGCTTGGGGTGTTTTGGCCTCGAGCGAATGGGACAGGCGCTTTTTCCGGTTTAGTTTTTGGGTTTTTAACGGCAATAGTTCTGCTTTTTGCCCCGTTAGAACTTCATTTTCTGTACATCGCACCGATTCTGTTCGTTCTCTCGTTGGTCACTATTGTGATCGGCTCATTGCTCACTCCTGCCCCTCCTGAGTCGACAAGGGAGTTGGTGTGGACGGCATCCATGTTTAGGGAGGATACGGAGCGTTTGAAAGGAGTCGTTTGGTGGGCTAATTACCGGATTCAGTCTATAATTTTAATTGCCATAACGCTGGTCGTTGTTGGCCTTTTCGTGTAAGGATGTGCGAATGAAGTTATCCTCAGAAAAATCTGAGTGGATTCAGGCGTTGGTTTCTGAAATGACGCTGGAGGAAAAAGCAGGTCAAATGACTCAGCTTACGCTGGAAGCCCTGTCTTCTTCGCCCCAAACGAATGATGGCCAGCTTGTTTTGGATACGACCCGAATGAAAGAAGCATTCGGCGAAAAACATATTGGGTCTGTTCTCAACGTGTTTGCTCAAAGCATGTCCAAGGAAGAGTGGCGGAATTGTATCTCAACTTTGCAGGAGCAGGCGTTATCCAATTCTAGATTGGATATCCCGATGCTATATGGCATTGATGCAGTGCACGGCGCAAACTATACGACGGATGGGACCCTATTTCCGCAAAACATTAATTTGGGGGCCACTTGGAATCGAGCGCTCGTCCGTGATTTAGGCGCCCACACCGCTTTAGAATTAGAAGAG
>DKOG01000166.1 GCA_002469915.1 Bacteroidetes bacterium UBA7368 | reverse complement strand
GATGGCCCGTCAAGAGTTCGTATAACAAGATGCCTAATTGATAGACATCGGATGCCGTCGTGACCGAATTCCCTCTGACTTGTTCGGGTGAGGCATATTCGGGAGTCATTACCCGCACCTCGGTACGCGTCATGGGAAGCGTATAGGCGGTCAGGTCGGGATTCAAAAACTTAGCAATCCCGAAATCGAGTAATTTGACCTGGCCATCATTCGAAACCAGAATATTAGCGGGCTTTAGGTCTCGATGAACGATCAGATTTTGATGAGCATACCGAACAGCTTCGGTTACACTTTCAAAAAGCTCAAGACGTTTTTCAAGTGAGAGTTTATTGTCATCACAATACTTAGTCAGCGGCTCCCCATCTACATACTCCATCACAAAATAAGAGAGTCCGTCCTCGGTAGCCCCCCCGTCCAGAAGGCGTGCAATATTTGGATGGGTTAAGCTCGCTAGGATTTGACGTTCCACCCGAAAACGCTTCAGAATATCCTCGGTGTCCATCCCCTTCCGGATCACCTTGACCGCTACATATCGCTTGAATGCCTCGTCGTCGCGGACAGCTAGATACACCTGACCCATTCCACCGCGTCCAAGCTTGCGAACCAAGCGATACGGACCAACCATGCGCATCTCTTCATCCTCAGTCTCATCTTCGGTACGTACAGCCGCCATTTTCTCTAGCGCCCCTTGAAGTTGAGATCCACCGCCAGACTCTAGAAACGATCCGGCCTTCTTACTAGCGTCCAGCATTTTGATTACCTGGGAGGCTAATTCCTCGTCGCTCCCAGCCTGCTCTCGGACAAAAGCTACCCGTTTTGATGGATCCAGCTCTAGCGCTTAATCCATCAATTGCTCGATCTTCATCCACCGATCTGAACCGATGTTTTTCATGCCTTATTGAGGCTGGGTTAATTGCAGAAAGCGACCAATAACGAGCAACTAATCCTCGTTCAAGGCAATGTACAGAAAGGACTTCGCTTTAAGCCAGTCCCGGTCTATCGTTCTGGAAGAGACGTCTAAAAGTGCTCCCGTTTCCTCGATAGACATCCCCCCAAAGAAGCGACATTCCACAATAGTAGCCAATCGGGGATTTAGCTCTTCCAACTGTTTAATCGCTTCATCCAAATCAAGGATGTCCACACTTTCTTTACTGTCGCTGATGAGGGAAGCCTGAATCTCTGTATGATGAGCACCTCCTCCCCTTTTTTCAGCATTTACCCGCCGAGCATAATCCACCAAAATCTGGCGCATGGCTTTCGCGGTCACAGAAAAGAAGTGAACTCGATCATTCCACCCACTTTTATCCCGATCGAAGATCTTGAGATAGGCCTCATGAACAAGCCCGGTAGTATTGAGCGTCTCACCGGGTTTTCGATATCTGAGTTGGCGGCGTGCCATGGTGTGCAACTCGTCATAAACGAGTGCAAATAATCGGTCGCCGGCATGATTATCTCCATTACGGTGCGCCGAAATCAATTGGGTTACCATCCCCTCAGAGGACATGCATTGCAGGGTTAATCTATTGATTCACAGGATTCTGACAGAGTACGCACGAATTTTCGGAAAGAAAAACATGGATACATTTTTGTCTTCTCGCGCTTTCGCACCTCTCTGGGACCCTAAGACATCCGTTGTCCATCCCACCTCGCATTCAATTTGTTAGAACATGTCTTTAAAGCAGCCCAAAGCATGACCCTCTTTTTTGCGACGCCTGACCACTATCCAAAACAATAACGGACATCTTAAAATAAAGACGCTCATACAGATGACCTATCTACATTAGATACAAGTATTTAGACGTAGCTCAATATCAAGCGGATAGTGTGGATAACTTGATTTGCAAAACGGTTATAAGAAAGGTTTATTTGTTGTTTGCACAAAGCATTATCACTGCACATTTTAGAGCATGTATCTAAGCAAGTTGGAGCTTCACGGCTTCAAAAGTTTTGCCGACCGGACTCAGGTGGATTTCGCACCTGGAGTTACCGTTGTAGTCGGACCTAACGGCTGCGGAAAATCCAACATTGTGGATGCCGTTCGATGGGTTATCGGCGAACAGCGTGCACGCATCTTGCGCTCAGATAAAATGGATTCCGTTATTTTTAACGGGACCTCAAAGCGACGCTCTCTCGGTATGTCTGAGGTGTTGCTCACCATTGAGAATACGCGCGGAGTGCTTCCAACTGAATACAGCGAAGTCACTATTGGACGCCGGTTGTTTCGAAGCGGTGAATCTGAGTACTTATTAAACGGCGTTCAGTGTCGACTTAAAGATATCACTGATCTGTTCATGGATACGGGCATGGGCGCCGGAGCGTATTCAGTCATCGAGTTAAAGATGATTGAAGAGATCCTTTCGGACAACGCCCAAGATCGTCGCCACCTCTTTGAAGAGGCAGCGGGTATTACCAAATACAAGATTCGCCGCGGACAGACCTTGAGAAAGCTGAAAAGCACTCAGGCAGATCTGGACCGAGTTCGAGATCTCACCGAAGAGCTAGATAAGCGAGTGCGGAGCCTGGAACGACAGGCCCAAAAAGCGTCCCGATTCCAGCGGTATGAAAAACGCCTCCATGAACTAGAACTGACGCTCGCCGGGCTGGATTATCAAAAGCTATCCACCGAAGCAGCAACTGTTAAGACTGAAATCGTCACTATTTCAGATGCGGGATCAGGACTGACGGCCAAGCTCTCCAATGAAGAAGCTGGATATGAGGCCTTGCGTAATGATCACATCACCAAGGAAAGGCTGGTGGTGGATGCGCAAACGAAACTAGCGGATCACGTAGAATCTCTTCGCGCATCCGAGTCTGATTTACGACTAGGCACAGAACGTCTGTCGACCATATCGAGGGACCTAACCCGACTCGAGGAAGAAAAAGCTACGGAAGTTGGACAGCGATCTACTCTCATTGACCGCGTATCTCAGCTCGATACGGAAATTGCAGAAGTTCAGCCTGCCGCAGATCAGGCCGAAGTGGAATTGACAGACGCGAAAAGGCTTCGCGATGAAGCTCAACTCAATCAGCAAAGGCATCAAGTGATGCTGCACAATCTTCGGTTAGAGGAGCGCGATGCGCTAAACTCCCGAGTAGATCGTCAGCGATTGATTGATCGCCTTTCAAGCCGCATCGAAATTACAGAAGCCGATCTTGTGGAAGCGCGCAAGACGCTTGAGTCCATCGGCACGGGTGGTTCAGACATTGATGCCCGATTTACTGCTGCCGAGCAAGAACATTCCCTTTCTAGTCAGGCACTCGAGAACGCGAAGCAGGAGCTATCAGATGCAGAAGCAAAGCTCGAATCATTGAATGTAGACTTGGAGCGCGCTCGGCTAGAGCTGCGCTCAGCCGAGCGCGCCCACGATGCCGCAGTGGCTGAAAGCTCCCTGTTGGAAGGAATGCTTTCCTCGTTTGACGATCTCTCTGAGTCCGTCCAGTTTCTGGCCAGTGAATCCAACTGGTCCTCGGACGATCTTCTAACGGTAGCCGATGTATTAAGCTGCGACGACTCATTGCGCGGCGCAGTCGATGCTGCCTTGGGAGATTTTGCTTCCTGCATTGTCGTCCAGACCGAGAGAGAAGCGCACGCGGCCATCCAAAGTCTTCGTTCAAACGAAAAAGGAAAAGCCACCTTCCTGATTTTGGATAAACTCGGAGATGTTACGCTCCCGAACCCCTCAACTTATGATGAACTCGGTTCCGTTGTCCGGGCAACAGAATCACGCTACGAATCCTTGATCTCTCTGCTATTTGCCGGGTGTTATCTCGTAGACGCTCTAGACGACCTTGAGGGCGACCTTCCTGGCCGCATGTTTACACGCAACGGTGAATGGATCACTCCAGAAGGATATCTCCACGCCGGTAGTGAATCTGCGACCCGCAATCCGGCCTCGGCACGCCTCGGCCGCCGCGAACAATTAGAAGCTCTTCGTGAACGACTAACGCAAACCGAATCGGTCGTTGTAAAAGCAGAAGCTATTCAGGGTGGCATATTGTCTGTTTTGGGTGAGCTTCCTTTGGGCGAACTAAAATCTACGCTTCGACAGGCTAGATCCACACATTCTGAGCTAGAAAGAGCACTCCAGCGGGTTTCTTACGAGAAGGAAACTCTACA
>DKOG01000127.1 GCA_002469915.1 Bacteroidetes bacterium UBA7368 | reverse complement strand
GTGCTTTTACCTCGTCTAGGTTCACGTCAGGCGCGTACCGGAGACCTCCTTTGGAGGGGCCGAGGATATCACTATGAATCACACGATATCCTTCGAACATCTTGATTCGGCCGGAATCCATCATCACTGGAATCCCGGTGATATGGATACGGGCAGGAGTCACGAGGTACTCATAAAAACCGGGGTCCAATTCCAGAATCGAAGCGGCTATATCAAACCGTTCGACCATCGCCTGAAAGGGGTTGTCTTCCGGCATGTAAGGACCGGACTCAGTGTATAGGGCCTTTTTGTAGGGGTCGTTGAACTTCATCGTTCTTGGTGTGTCTTGCTCGGAAAAGCGCTTCCGAAAGCGAGGACACTTTTTGGTATCTTGGAGATGGAGATTGGAATATGGATTGACGAGGAGCCTTTATCCACCGTTTGCCAAAGGTAATACCCCCTGAATTCATTCCAACGCTCTAACCCGTTTTTCTACTCCAATCTTCATCAATGACTTCCATCAATCTACCATGATTCAGCCGGCTACCGAGCGTCGAATTAAGGAGGTAACCTCCCTCAAAAGGAAAAAAGGGCGTGATTCCACGGGTTGCTATTTGATTGAAGGGGTACGGCTACTGGAATCAGCTCTACAATCAGGCGTGGTGATTTCTGAAGTTCTGGTCACTGAGAGCGCTTTGAACGACTCCCGCTTAAAGAATGCTTTAGGGAAGTCGGAGGTGCGATTGAAACAAGTTTCTGATCGGGCTATGGGCAAAATGTCTGATACTACGACTCCTTCTGGAGTATTGGCCGTTCTTCCGTTTCCAGAGCCGACGACTGATTGCATTGCCTGTTTTTCGAAAACTTTGGTGTTAGACGGTGTTTCAGATCCCGGTAATGTGGGAACGCTGATCCGAACTGCGGCATGGTTTGGGGTTAATGCTATCGTGGCAGGTCCGGGCACGGCTGATTTTTTTGCACCAAAGACCGTTCGATCTACAATGGGTGGAATGTGGTCTATGGTTCTCGAAAAAGTGAGTCACTTGCCCGGTTTTATCGCAACCAATGTACGAGCTGGAGTTGATGTGCGCGTTGCTGCTATGAATGGATCGCCCATCCAAGACTGGTCACCATCTTCCCCTTCTATGATCGTTATAGGAAGTGAGGCTCATGGTGTGTCTCAAGAGGTACAAAATGCGGCTTCAGGTGCTGTTAGCATCGCTGGCTCAACGACCAACGAGACTGTAGAATCGCTCAACGCAGCGATTGCGGGAGGAATATTGATGTCGCATTGGGGTCGATGATGAGAGAACAGGAATAGATGCTTTAACATTGTATATTCGTTGACCTTAGGACGACACAAGACGGACATTCATGGAAGTACCCTCATTACAAGGATTAGGATTCGAGCACGGTGTCCTGACGCAAGAAAGGGCCAAAGAGGTAGCTGAAAAACGGAAATCGATTAAGATCGGTGTTCCGAAAGAGGCATCCGATGAAGAACGTCGGGTAGCGATTTCGCCAGCCGGCGTCGCGACGCTCGTCTCTAATGGGCATGAAGTAGTGGTTGGAGAAGGAGCTGGTGAAGCGGCCCATTTCTCTGATACGGAGTATGCCGAAGTCGGCGGTACGATCGCTCGGTCATCTTCCGAGTTGTACTCCAATTCCGATCTCATCGTAAAGGTGGGGCCTCCGACGGACGAGGAAGTCGTTCTCATGCATGAGAAACAAGTGTTGATTTCCGCACTTCACTTGGGCGATACGTCTCCTACGTTTTTGAAAAAACTCATGGATTTGGGTGTAACTGGGATTGGTTTTGAGTTCATTCGGGATTCAGAGGGTACCCTACCCATCGTGCGGATGATGCACGAAATTATGGGAACCATGGCTGTCCAGACCGCGGCGCGATACCTGGAGAGTGCCGAAGGCGGAAAGGGTGTGATGTTGGGTGGAATCTCTGGTGTGCCCCCTTCTAATGTGGTTATTCTGGGGGCAGGCGTGGTCGGAGAGTGGGCTGCTCGTACCGCACTCGGATTTGGCGCGCATGTCATCGTACTCGACAATGATTTAGGAAAATTGCGAACGATTGAGCACTATTTGGGAAGAGGAATTACGACTGCGATGGCTACCGAGCAGTATATCTCCCAAGCGTTGTTGACGGCAGACGTAGTGGTTGGAGCCATGATGGCGGCCGGCCAGAAAGCCCCTATAATGGTCACTGAAGACATGGTAGCATCCATGCGGGATGGTTCCGTGGTCGTGGATACAGTAATTGACCAGGGAGGTTGTGTTGAAACGAGTCAACCCACCACCCACTCTAAACCGACATTCAGGCGGCATGGTGTCATTCATTATGCCGTGCCGAATATGCCATCGAATGCAGCGCGCACTGCTACCTATGCCTTGACCAATGTGCTTGTCCCCTATGTCATTAAAATTGGGGACGCGGGTTCGGTGAATGAGGCATTGTGGACCGATGTCGGCCTACGAAACGGTACGTACACGTATCGAAAACATCTGACCAAAAAAAGCTTGGCTACCATGTTTGGGATGTCGCACCGAGACATTGAACTTTTGATCGCCTCAGGAATCTAGTATGCACCGCAAACATCTCTTGATGTCTACCTCTCGAACGGCTTCAACTGCTTACCTAGAGCACGGCGCAGAGCATATTGACTGGTTGCTCGGGTCTGCTCCGAAACGCATCGCATTCGTTCCATACGCCGCGGTTAGGTTTTCATTCGATAAATATGAAGCCATGGTAGCGAATGGTATTCAAGGGCATGAAGTCGTCTCTGTCCATCATTTCGACTCGCCTTTAGAGCGTCTCAAAGGTGCGGACGCTATCGCAGTTGGTGGTGGAAATACATTTCAGCTCGTCCACGAGATGTACCGTTTTGGCTTAATGGATGAGATACGAGAAATGGCGCAACGTGGTGTGCCATTCATTGGGTGGAGTGCGGGGAGCAACGTGACTTCGCCCCGGCTGTGTACCACGAATGATATGCCCATCATCGAACCTCCCTCTTTTAAAACGCTGAATTTGATTTCAGCACAGATAAACCCACACTATTTGGATGCTCATCCTGATGGACACATGGGTGAGACGCGGGCCGAGCGCTTGGAGGAATTCATCACCTTAAATCCGGGCGTTCATGTCATTGCGCTTAGAGAAGGGGCGATGTTAAAGGTAGACGGGGATCGGATGACCCTTGAAGGAATTGCCGGTGCTCGATTATTTCATTCGGATTCTGAACCCCGGGAATTTGATCCGGGAGCAGATCTGTCGTTTCTTCTGTGACCCGTCCGGAAGTGTTCAGGGTTCGTCGTTATGCAATGCGTTGCTTTCTGAGTAACGTGTTTTCACAATAGGCGCAATTTGACACATGAATCATTTCCATTCAGATCATCTTCTTTCTTCTGAAGCCGTTCGGGTTCTTGGCGTACTTATCGAAAAGGAATACAGTACTCCAGACTACTACCCGCTTACGCTCAACGCATTGGTTACGGGCTGTAATCAGAAGTCTAACAGGCATCCGGTTGTTACTTTTTCTGAATCCACGGCCATGGCGGCGTTGGACGAATTGTTGCGAGAGCGGCTATCCGGACATGCTTCTGTTTCTGGTAGTCGGGCTCAGAAATTTCGGCATGCGGCTGCGCAGCGGTGGAATTTGGAACGCCCAGCGCTTGCCGTTTTAGCAAGCTTACTGCTTCGAGGTCCTCAAACCGTTGGTGAACTCCGAACCCACACGTCTCGCATGGTCACTTTTGAGTCCATGGAGCAAGTTGCTGAGGCGCTGACGGTGTTGATGGAGCAGGAGAATCCGCTTGTTGCGGGCTTGGCACGCAGGCCAGGACAAAAAGGAGAGCGATTTGGACATCTTCTCAGTGGTGAACTGCCCGAAGAAGACACCGCCTCGCCCATCGATATAGATGCACATGGCGGTAGTAGCACCGAGTTGGAAGAAATTCGAGAACGTCTAACGCGTCTGGAAACTGAATTTGAAGCCTTCAAAAGGCAATTTGAATAACATTAACACAATGAAAGGAGCCATTCACGCCCCAAGAGGTACCGTTCTATCCTGTAAAGGATGGCACCAGGAAGCAGCCATGCGTATGCTAATGAACAATCTGGATCCAGCTGTGGCTGAGCGTCCGGAAGACCTCATTGTGTATGGGGGTGGTGGAAAAGCGGCCCGAGACTGGGCCAGTTATCACCGAATTATTAAGACGCTTCAACGCCTCGAAAACGATGAGACCCTCATTGTTCAGTCCGGAAAACCCGTTGGTGTTTTTCGGACCCATGAAGAAGCGCCGCGCGTTTTAATTGCCAATGCCCATTTGGTACCGCGATGGGGTAATATTGACGAGTTTAGGCGTCTGGATGCGTTGGGGCTGACCATGTATGGACAGATGACGGCTGGCTCGTGGATTTACATTGGGACTCAAGGCATTCTACAGGGTACCTACGAGACCTTTGCGGAATGTGCGAATCAACATTTTGGTGGGACGTTGGAAGGTCGGTTCGTCGTAACGGCTGGCCTCGGAGGGATGGGAGGAGCTCAACCCTTAGCCGCTACTATGAACGGCGGCGTTTGTCTCTGTGTTGAGATCGATTCAACGCGCATAGATCGCCGTGTAGAGACGGGTTATTGCGATGAGCGTTCAGATAATTTGGATGAAGCTCTAGATCGGCTACTCGCCGCGCGAGACAAAAAGGAAACTTTATCCATTGGCCTTCTGGGTAATATTGCCGAAGTCCTACCTGAAATGATTAAGCGGGGGGTTATTCCTGATGTATTGACTGATCAAACCTCTGCGCATGATCTGGACGTGGGATACATCCCCATAGGACACACCACCGAATCAGCAGCTGCCATGTTAGCATCGGACCCGGAAGGCTATCGTAATTCGGTCTTGGATGCCATGCAGCAGCATATTCAAGCCATGCTGGACATGAAGGCTGCCGGCACCGTGACATTTGATTATGGTAACAACCTTCGAGGTCAAGTATCCGATCATCGAGGCATGACAGAGGCCTTCAGTATTCCAGGCTTCGTACCTGAGTTCATTCGCCCGCTCTTCTGTAAAGGTTCTGGTCCGTTCCGTTGGGCTGCACTCTCTGGAGATCCGAATGATATTGCCGTCACGGATGATGCCGTTTTAGAGACGTTCCCTCAGAAAGAAGCGTTGGCCCGCTGGATTCACAAAGCGCGCAAAGAGATACACTTCCAAGGGCTTCCCGCTCGTATTTGTTGGCTTGAATACGGCGAAAGAGCCGAAATGGGGCTCAAGTTTAATTGGTTAGTCAAGAAAGGAAAAGTATCGGCACCGATTGTAATCGGTAGAGATCATCTAGATAGTGGCTCTGTTGCTTCTCCCAATCGCGAGACGGAAGGAATGCGAGATGGCTCAGATGCTATCGCCGATTGGCCTCTTCTCAATGCGTTACTTAACACGGCCTCGGGAGCAAGTTGGGTCTCCCTTCACCATGGTGGAGGCGTGGGAATCGGGTATTCCATTCACTCAGGCATGGTTTCCGTAGCCGATGGTACGGATATGGCTGATCGTCGCCTGGAACGTGTTTTAACGAATGACCCCGGTACGGGTGTCATGCGCCATGCTGATGCGGGCTACGATACGGCGATTGAGACGGCCAACGAACGTGGTGTGGATTTGCCTATGGTGAATGGATGAGCACGTTGACTATTCGCTCCCTCTACGATGATATTCAATCGAGGCTGGATGAGCTTTCGGTAGATTCAAGTGCGGTTTCAGAATCGCGTAATACGCTAGATCGGGTTATTGCTGGAGGAGAAGCGACCTACGGGGTAAATACGGGTTTCGGTAAACTCGCAAATAAGCGAATTGACGATAATGACCTGAGCACGCTTCAGCGAAATTTGCTGGTGAGTCATGCTGTGGGTGTAGGAGATCCCGTACCTCGCGAAATAACGGCCATCATGCTGGCGCTCAAGGTCCATGCCCTGGGCATGGGATATTCTGGTGTTTCGGAAGCCACATTTGGGCGTCTGTTGGAATTTTCTCGGTCCGGGATGATCCCTGTCGTACCAACTCGCGGTAGCGTGGGGGCCTCAGGTGATTTGGCTCCGCTGGCTCATATGTCCTTGCCGTTGATTGGCCTCGGATACATCTGGTCAGACGATGGTAAGCATATCCCTGCAGCAGAGGCATTAGCCGCCAAAGGGATGAGTCCCATAGAGTTACAGGCTAAGGACGGCCTGAGTTTGATAAACGGAACGCAATTTATGGCGGCCTACGGAGCGTATGTCATGGAGCGCGCCGTCAAACTGGTTCGTACAGCGGATATTCTGGCCACTATGAGTTTAGAGGCTTTGCAAGGCAGCAGCCATCCTTTCGACGAAAAGGTGCATGCGGTTCGGCCCCATCCAGGCCAAATTACGGTTGCGCAAAACCTAAGACTTTTACTGAAGGGTAGTAAGATTCTGGAATCTCATCGTGATTGCGGGAAGGTTCAGGATCCGTATTGTCTCAGGTGCGTGCCCCAGGTTCACGGTGCCAGTAGGGATGCATTGACTCACATATTAAACGTGATGGAAATTGAGATCAATTCCGTCACGGATAATCCGCTCGTGTTCGAAGATGACGTCATTAGCGGTGGCAACTTCCACGGTCAGCCCATCGCTTTGGCCATGGATTATGCAGCAATTGCGCTTGCAGAGTTAGCCTCTATTTCTGAGCGCCGAACCTACCTTCTTTTGGAAGGACACGATGGCCTCCCTCGGTTGTTGATGACGGAAACAGGACTGAATTCCGGTTTCATGATTCCTCAGTACACGGCAGCTGCGTTGGTATCTGAAAACAAGGTGCTCTGCCACCCTGCATCGGTAGATTCTATTCCTACTTCGTTGGGACAAGAAGACCACGTGTCCATGGGAAGTATTAGTGCCATCAAGTTGTTGCAGGTCTTGAAGAATGTCGAGCACGTATTTGCTATCGAATTGCTGACGGCTGCTCAGGCCCTTGACTATCGCCTACCTCTTCAGCCTGGTCGCGGCGTGGCTGCCGCGCATGCCATCGTAAGAAAGCGTATTCCTCATCGCGAAAAAGACTATCTGTTCCAGGATGACTTAGCGCCGAGTCTGGATATTATTCAATCCTCACTTTTACAACGGACCGTCGAATCTGAGGGGTACCAACTTGGGTAATTCAGGGATACTTACGGATATCGGTGTGCTGGCCACTTGCTCGCCCGCTGGCGGGCAGTCTGAATTGAACATCATCCGTGATGCGGCCATTGTTTTTGTAGATGCGAGGATAAATTGGGTTGGCGAGGCTGCGGATCTACCTGATGCCCACTCTGGGTTACCCACTTTTTCGGCAGGGGGTCGAACGGTTATTCCTGGGCTTGTCGATTGCCACACACATTTGGCTTTTGGCGGATGGCGCGCAGACGAGTTTCAGATGCGAATCGAGGGCCGGTCATATCTCGATATAGCAGCATCAGGAGGCGGCATTCAAAAGACGATGGGGCAAACGCGTTTGGCAACGCATGAGTCGTTGCTACAGCACTGTCTGGAATACACAAGCCGCTCTGTTCGTCTGGGCGTTACGGCCATTGAATGCAAAACAGGGTATGGTTTGTCGTTTGATGACGAGCTTAAATTACTCCGGGTGTATGCTGAATTGAAGGGTAAAACTGCTCTGGATGTGGCTTCTACGCTGCTTGCAGCCCATGTAGTACCTAAAATCAACCCAGACGGTACTAAATGTAATAAGCAAAATTACATTAAAATGATTTGTGAGCGGCTGATCCCTACCGTGGCCGAGGAAGGTCTAGCTGAGTTCAATGACATTTTCGTAGAGCAAGGTGCTTACACAACTGAAGATGCCCGGCTGATTCTCAAAACGGGGGAGAAGCATGGGCTCAAAGCCAAGTTACATGTGGATCAACTTGGCGATGGTGGCGGCGGAAAGCTGGCTGCAGAACTTGCCGCTATTTCGGCTGACCACCTGGAGTACACCTCGCCAGAAGGTATTCGGGCTATGGCTAATGCGGATGTTGTAGCCGTATGTCTCCCGTTTGCCTCTCTCTATCTAAATCAGCCTCCGATGAAAGCGCGGGCTTTTTTAGATGCTGGAGTGGATGTGGCTGTTGCAACGGATTTTAATCCAGGCTCGGCACCTAGTTATGATCTGCCTTTGGCTATGATGCTCGCTTGTACGATGAGTCGGATGACCCCGGCTGAAGCGCTCAAAGGAGCTACGCTTAATGCAGCCAAAGCGATCTCACGAGAACAAGAGTATGGATCTATTGAAATCGGAAAACGAGCAAATTTTGTTGAGTTGTCTGTTCCAGATGTCAATCACTGGATGTATCATTTCCAGCCCAACTCCTGCGTCCGAACCTGGATAGGCGGGAATCGGATTTTTGACTCCATCGATTGATTGAACTGGAAGACCCATGCCCCTAAAAATTAAGATTATTACGACTGGTGGCACCATCGATAAGGTGTATTACGACGCCAAAAGTGATTATCAGATCGGGGATCCGCAGGTTAAAGCTATTCTAGATCGCGTAGGAGCTACGATAGAGTATGAGATAACCGATATCTTCCATAAAGATAGCCTCGATATCACAGACTTAGATCGGCAATCGGTTGTAGAAGAAGTACTGCGGACGGAGGTCGAATACATCATTTTGACTCATGGTACAGATACCATGGTGGAAACTGCGAAGTTGTTACAGAACCAGGTCACCGGAAAAACCATCATTTTAGTCGGCTCGCTGACCCCAGCCAGATTTAGAGAAACGGATGCTGAGTTCAACATTGGTGTTGCAGTCGGTGCGGTTCAATCGCTTCCTCACGGCATTTATGTTGCTATGAACGGGGTGGTTTTTGACCCCTCGAAAGTTCGAAAAAACCGTGCTGAAAACCGGTTTGAGCCCCTCGCATAATGACGTTGATGAAATAGAGCCGTCAGATTATTGTAGTAGGTGATTAAGGCGCCGGCAAACGAAGTTTGCCGGCGCCTTACCTATTTGCGGCCTGCGTATCAACGTGCTGATGAGTAGGTTTGGGTATGATCTGTCGCATGTCACATGGAATCAGTCTGCTGTTGCTTCTGCTCGTTGCTCAAGGAGTAGAGGCGCAAACGTGTCCTGCACGCGCATCGATCGAACTACAAGGAAGTATGGAGTCTACAATGGACCCTTCCTGGACTTCTCCTACGGTATTCCGCCCAACTACCCAGTCCTCGGGAATAGCTGTGCCCGCCAATGTATTTCTGAACAACCCATTCGATATCGTTCCAGTCGAAGTCCAATTGCAGGGTCTATTGGGGGACGGTACACGCCTTGAAGGAGAGTATGTGCGCTCTAGAAGCTTTAAAATGGATACACTAGGGTTGGCTGCTCCAGGACGTGGAGGCGCCGATTTTCGATTCGAACCTGATACGACGGACATGAAGCCGTGTAATACAGACGCGTCCCGATGTTCGCCTTTTGATGCAGTGAATGCTTATTACCATGTGGACACTTTTGCCCGTGAGTTCTGGGTACATCGGATGGCCGTTGAGATTCCGTTTCAGGCCGATGTGATGGTCCATGTAGGCGGAGATGGCGCCGCGACACTAGCAGCAGAAAACAAAATGCTGTTTAAAGTGGGAGATATTTTTAATAAAAATGCCGCCCTCTCGAATGATGTGATCTATCATGAATACACACATCTAGTTACTCGGCATCTCGGCTTCGAAATTGATGGAAACAGTTCGGATCAGAGTCGGGCATTGAGCGAGGCCTATGCAGACTATTTTGCGGCCTCTTTCACCGACGATCCTCGTTTTGGAGATTGGCTAGTGACCTGCCCCGATCGAGCGCACTGCGTTGGAACTGAAAATGGAAGAGAAAATGATGCTGAGATTCGAACAGCAGCACTCGTAAAGCAAAAGTGGAACTGGAACTTTGGGCTTCCGGATACCGATCTGAAATATGGATACTGTTTGCGTTTTCACGTACTTGACGGGAAGTGCAAAGAGTCCTTTAACAACCCAAACTATGAATTGCAGTATACCTGGGGCATGATTTGGGTTGCGATGCTTTGGGATTTCAGGAAGGAAGTTGGTGCTGATGTAACGGATCGATTAGCTCTCGAAGCCATACGGCTTCACACTTATGAATCCCAATTTGCTGAGGCCATCGTGGATCTTCTATCGGCTGAACAGGCGCTCTTTGGAGGTCTTTATCGCGACGAGTTGGAGTTGGTATTGACCGAAAGAGGCTATTCTATTCCGGTCTTGGATGTAGTTGAAAGTGGAATTTTCCCTGAGGATCTGCACGCAGCAGTTTGGCCTAATCCATCTCAAGGTGCTTTCAATGTGCGTTTAAACACGGAAATATCAGGGCCAACCGAGATTCGTATTATGGATGTCAGTGGCAGGGTATTGGGATTCCATGATATGGGATACATCAACCCCGGTTCGCAAGACGTACACTTAAGTTCTCACGGGCTCGCTCCGGGTGTGTACCTGGTATCGGTTCGAGTCGGTGAGCGCCGAACGATACAAAAATTGGTGATCTCTCAGCACTAACAAGAATGTCGGGTATTATTGGAATTTGCGTGTATTTTGCTTTTTTCCGTGTGCACCCACTCTACCGAATGATCTCATGATCACACGCCTCGTCTTTATTGCTATCCTACTGGCTGGTAGCCTTTCCACTACTGCATCTGCTCAGGTCGAACTCCTTCCCGAGCACTTCCAGTTCGAATCTGACGTAGCCCGCAATGCGGCCATTCCATCCCCAGCAACATACCTCGGCTATGAGACGGGACAGGAATACACCATGTATGCTGATGTTGTTGGGTACATCAAGGCGGTTGCCGCTGCTTCGGATCGTGTTTCGATTACTGAATATGCGCGTACCTATGAAAACAGACCTCTCTTTGCTCTGTTTGTTACCTCTCCTGAGAATCACGCGCGCCTCGATGAGATCCAGACAGCCAATCTGAAACTGGCTGATCCCGTCACTTCGGCTGACGAAGCCAGCGCGCTGATTGAGAACAACCCGATTGTTACGTGGCTCAGCTACAATGTGCACGGAAATGAGCCGTCCTCTACTGAGTCTGCCATGGAGGTGTTGTATCTATTGGCTTCGGGCCAGAGTCCCGAAATTGAAAGCCTGCTGAGGGAATCGGTCGTCGTAATCGATCCAACGATTAATCCAGATGGAAGGGATCGGTATGTGTATTGGTACAAGTCCATGCAGAGCAACGTAGTACGAGAAAACTCAGCTGATCTGGAGCACACAGAACCGTTTCCCGGGGGTCGGACAAATCACTATTGGTTTGATCTCAACCGGGATTGGGTGTGGCTCGTGCATCCTGAATCTCAGGGTCGAATTGCTCTGTATCAGGAATGGCTCCCGCAGGTCCACATGGATTACCATGAACAGGGGTTCAACAATAACTACTTCACGATGCCGGGTAAGGCACCTCGTAATTTGAATCTGCCCAAAGAATATGATTCGTGGGCAGACGTATTTGGTCGGGCCAGCGGCGAAGCGCTGGCCCGCAACCAAGTAAATTATTTTACGCGGGAATCTTTTGAGTTCTTTTACCCCGGATATGGTTCATCGTATCCGAGCATTCTCGGTGCCATCGGCATGTTGTCTGAGCAGGGAGGGCACAGTCGGGGTGGACGAGCGGTCAAAACAAATGACGGCTACATTCTGACGTTGCGTCAACGAGCTTTTGATCACTTTGCCACTTCTATGGCCATCGTGCGCTCGTCGGTTGAAAACCGTTCGGCTCTGCTCACGTATTTCCGTGAGTTTTTCAATCCGACCACGACGAACAATGCGACCAAGGCTTACTTACTGAGAGATGATCATGGCAATGGCTACGTTACCGATGTAGTCGATCTGTTAATGCGTCATGGAGTGGAAGTACATCGTTCAACCGAATCGTTTTCGACTACAGCATCCGACTATTGGGATGCGTCTGAGGATCGGGAGACCTTTGAAGCGGGTACCTATATCATTAAGGCCGATCAAGCGCGACACGTTATGGTCAACACGCTGATGCAGCGCCAAATGGAAATCGAGTCCTGGGACATGTACGATATGTCTACCTGGTCGATTCCTCTTGCTTATAACTTGGATGCAGCCTGGACCAATCAGGCTCCTCGAGTGGCTATGGAAGCCGTGACAGCGAGCCCAACCCGTGAAAGCGGATTGACGCGCGAAGGCTCCTATGCATACGTGATTGACTGGCGCCAACGGACTGCTCCCAAAGCACTGGCTCGTCTGTGGGATGCCGGTTACAACGTTCGTTCTGCCAGAAAACCCTTTGCAAAAGGTTCAGAGGAGTACTCAATTGGGTCGCTCATCATCTTGAAGGGTCGGAATCGTGATAAGGCAGCCCATTTTGAAGCGGACATGCAACGAATCGCACGTGAAGCAGGCGTCCATATTGTTGGATTTGATGATGGCCGCATGGACCAAGGTATTGACCTGGCCTCTGCTTCGGCGCGTCCGGTTGCACGCCCAGACGTCGCTATGCTTCTAGATACTCCCTTCTCCTCCGAAACAGCGGGTCAGCTGTGGTATCTTTTTGATCAGAGAGTGGAGTTCGGAATAGATCGCATTCGGGCTTCTAACTTCAACTCGTTGGATTTAGATGAGTATGAAGTGTTGATCTTACCACCGGCTTATGGCTCGGTTTTAGATAGCATGCAGGTTGAGCGAGTGAAAGGTTGGGTGCGAAAAGGCGGTACGCTCATTGGTTCAGAAAGTACAGCTGCGTTTCTGACGAAAGGAAGAAGTGGCATCACATCGGTTGAAATGGCCAAATCTGAAAAGAAAGACGAAAAGGATAAATCAGTCGTTGAAGAGCGTTTTTATACGCGGTATGAGGCGCTTTCGGACTCATCTAATACTAATCGTGTGTCTGGATCGGCATTCAGAGCAGTGATTGATAACTCCCATCCGTTGGCTGCCGGTATGAAAGAGACCATGTACACGCTGAAGTTCGGCTCTGAATCGTTTGCACCCAGTAGTTCGTTCCAAATGGTTGGACATTATGACCGAGATGCCGCTTCCGTACTGGCTTCCGGATTTGCCTCCGACGAGAACAAAAAGAAAATTGCAGGCAATGGATTTGCCGGGGTCTCTTCAATGGGCGCAGGAAAGGTTATCTTCTTACTCGATAAAACTCAGTATCGCATGTTTTGGATAGGTCCAAGTCGGATGATTCAAAACGCTGTGATGCTCATGCCCGGCATGTAAATCATAAAGGAATGATTCCATACGCCATACAGGAAGGTTTTTCAGGATTTAAGAGAGCCACCTTCTCTTCCGTTGCTGCGACCAGTGCCATGACTGTGGCTCTGGTGCTCGTTGGGCTATTTGCTCTCATTATGTGGCAGGCTCAGGATGTGTCCTCATGGCTTAAGCAACGGGTAGGTGAGGTTGAACTGTTTTTGGCCGATACCAGTCAGGATGTCGCAGAGTCTCTGTACCGGAGGGCGGAAGCAACTCCTGGGGTAGCCGAGGTTGAATACGTTTCTAAAGAGCAGGCTCAACAAATCTTCCGAGATGAATTTGGTGATGAAGCGGTGGTGTTTTTCGATGATGCCTTTCTACCTGCATCCATCAAAGTGCGTGTAGATCAGGCCTACATCAACACG
>DKOG01000027.1 GCA_002469915.1 Bacteroidetes bacterium UBA7368 | reverse complement strand
ATGGTCTGGTCTTTCTGATCATATTCAGAACGTGGACGAAGCTATCGTTCAGATGGAATACATCGCCAAGAAGCGGGACATGAGTTTTATTCTGGATGCCCCTAATGATATTGAGCGATTCCGTCGTTTCACCGATTTTTGGGACAAGCGTGATCCGACGCCGGGCACGAAGCGCAATGAGAAACAAGAAGAATATTACTACCGTATTGCGTCTGCCAATCAGAACTTTGGTGGGACCCATGACGGTTGGAAAACAGATCGTGGATTTGTTTTAGTTCGGTTTGGAGATCCTGATTTTGTTCGCCGTAAGCCTCACAGTTTCGATTACGAACCGTATGAAATCTGGGAGTATCAGCGTATTGGTCGACAGTTCATTTTTGTAGACCGCACCGGCTTTGGGGATTACGAGTTGCTCGTGCCGATTTGGGATGAGCGAACCAGACTGTTTTAGTTGATTGACCTGCTAATCGACACATTATGTATGCGGGCCGGATGAAATCCGGCCCGCATTTTAATTATTGACCACCTTCCGGTAGTTTGAGCCGGTCGCCCTTTGTATCGTATCGCCACCCTTTGGCCAGAATCCGATTACCATGGTATCCTCTTTAGACCAGGACAGCTTGACGAGCGCGGAATTCGCCACGGACGCGCCGCGAATTCTGTTCATGGGCACCCCTGATTTTGCGGTACCCTCTCTGAACGCTCTAGCAGCGGTCGGTCTCAAGCCTATCGCTGTTGCTACAGGGAGCGACAAGAAGAGAGGAAGGGGGCAAAAAGTGTCTTCTACGCCGGTGAAGTTGGCTGCTGATGCTCTTGGAATCGATACGATTCTTCAGCCAGAAAGTGTAAAGGATCCTTCTTTTGCTCAGAATGTCCGTCAGTTAAATCCAGATATCATTGTGGTTGTGGCCTTTCGGATTCTTCCGCCTGAGGTGTTTGAAGCCGCGCGACTGGGCACCTTCAACTTACATGGATCCTTGCTTCCTCGGTATCGAGGAGCCGCGCCAATCAATCATGCGATCATGCAGGGAGATACTGAAACGGGGGTAACGACCTTCTTTCTGAAACAGCTCGTGGATACCGGCAATGTGATTCTTAAGCGCCGTCTATCGATTGGTCCTAATGAAACGGCAGGCGACGTTCACGACCGAATGATGATCTTAGGTGCCGATGCTGTTGTGGAGACCGTGCAGCGCATTATTAGGGGAGATCTAACGACTACTCCTCAGGATGATACTCAAGCCACACCAGCTCCGAAGATCTTTAGGAAAGACTGTGAGCTCGATTTTTCTGGATCTACGAGTGAGGTCCACAACCAGATCCGTGGGCTTTCTCCTTGGCCGGGAGCTTTTACCTTCTTGAATGGAAAACAACTGAAGGTATTCCGCTCAGAGGTGCATGACTCATCTTCTACGACGGCTGAACCAGGTCGTTTAACCAAGGAGGATGGTGCGTTACTCGTTTCATGTGGAACGGGCTGTCTACGACTCACGGAGGTTCAAATAGAGGGAAAAAGGCGGGTAACGGCTACCGATTTTCTGAACGGTGTGCTCATTGAAGATGGACAAATGGTAGGCCGGTAGCATGGATTCCAACAGATTGAGCTCAGAAGGGAATAATACACCGGCATTTGTTCGGCCGTTTTTGCACGCGCTGAACCGGATGCAGGCCGACGAGGTTTTGCGTCCCACACAGTATCTGGAACGGGCCAGAATATTAATGGTCGATCGTCTGGGTCTGGCTGGGTCCATGCCTCACGCATCGTTTGCACGCGGTATTGTGGGAGTGATGGCCGACCACACGCACTATTTTGATGGTTTTGCCCTCATGCTGCGTATGAAACAGGGTATATCTGTAGCCCTGCGCGTAAATCAGGAGCAGACCACGCGTATTATGCTAGAAGGAGTGAGTTCCATTTTGAATATGGATGACAGGGATGTGAACCAGCGAGGTCTCAAGGGCCTTTTAGCGCACGTAATCGCATCGGTAGGGCTATCTGAGGGAAGACAGTACGATATTTCGGTGGTCGGAGGCATTCCAACCGGTCTCGGGGCTGCTTTCCATGCGGCGTTTACTGTAGCCTTGGTCAAAGCGTTGCATTCAGCACACGACGTGGAGTCCGAAAAAAGCTTGGTTCGAGATCAAGCTACAGAAGCGTTGGTAAACTGGTATGGTCATCGATTTAGCCCAGCCTACGTGATCGGGGTGATGGAAGAATTTTCGTCTCCGTTCCTTTTGGTGGATACGAGCACATTGGAATCGCTCCCTATAGAAGTGACGGGTAAAACCCGTCCAGGTTGGGGAATCGTTGAATGGACTAGAGACTGGGAGCCCGGATTTGTAGCTTCTGCCTCTCGGATGAAATGGACTCATACAGCTCTGAAAGATCTCAAAGGCCGCGGCTTTCCCAAGCTAACATCGTTACGAGACCTTGAACACCGAGACCTAGAAAAAGCGATGGACTCGTTACCTCGCAGAAGCAGAAATGTGGTGAAACATCTCGTTTTGGAGAACCGAAACGTGCAGAAGTTGGTTGTTGCGATCAAGAAAGCCGATTGGCAATTTTTTGGGGCCTTAATGATGATTTCGCAGGCCTCAAAAAACGCAGATTGGAGCACAACGGATCAAATTCATTCTCGGGTTACGCAGGAAACGGAATCTGCATCTATGGATGGTATATTTGGAGCCGTGCAGTCCGGTGAAGGCGGCTGTATGGTTGTTCTAGGTCAACCTTTTTCCATACCCTCATTCCTTGATAACGTAAGAGAGAAGGTTTCCGGACATACGAAAGAAGAAATAGAAACGTTTATTGTCTGATATAATCAGAAGAAGGAAAAAGACGCATGTCGACATTTGATATTTCAGCGGTTAATGAGCGGATTACACAGGAAAGTGCGTTTGTTGATGACTTGCTGACTGAAATTGGGAAAGTCGTTGTAGGACAACGTTATATGATCGAGCGCCTCTTGATTGGTTTGCTTGGGGATGGACACGTTTTATTGGAGGGAGTACCGGGTCTGGCAAAGACGCTAACGGTATCGTCTCTTGCAGCAGCCATCGGTACCAAGTTTCAACGGATTCAGTTCACGCCTGATCTCCTACCTGCCGACCTTCTGGGTACCCTTGTTTTCAATCCCAAAGAAGGAAGCTTTTCTATCAAGAAAGGGCCCATCTTTTCTAATATTATTCTGGCTGACGAGATCAACCGTTCGCCAGCTAAGGTGCAAAGTGCGCTGCTTGAAAGTATGCAGGAGCGACAGGTAACGATCGGGGAAACGACCTTTCCCCTCGAGGCGCCTTTCTTGGTTCTCGCTACTCAAAACCCTATTGAACAAGAGGGGACGTATCCACTACCAGAGGCTCAGGTAGATCGGTTCATGATGAAGATTAAGGTCGATTATCCAACTCGCGACGAAGAGCTGGAAATTATGCGCCGCATGGCGCGAACCGGTGAAAAGCAGGTGGTTAAGCCAGTGGTCACACCGGAGCAAATTCTGTCGGCTCGGGCAGTACTAAACGCGCTGTACATCGATGAGCGTGTCGAAAAATATATTGTAGACTTGGTTATGGCCTCCCGAGAACCTGAGACTATCGGATTGTCTGCCTTGAAGCCCCTTATTGAATACGGAGCATCTCCTCGAGCGACCATTAACTTGAATCTGGCCGCCCGAGCACACGCTTTCCTTCAGCATCGTGCGTACATTACGCCAGAGGATGTCCGCTCTATTGCGATGGATGTCCTGCGTCACCGCGTCGCAGTTACCTACGAGGCGGAAGCAGAAGAAATTAGTAGTGAAGACATCGTACAGCGCATTCTGGACACGGTAGAGGTGCCGTAGTCACTCATGGGTCGCCAGCGAAAGACATTTAAAAAGGAATCGATAACGGTCGCATTTGCCATCGAGCAAATGCGACAGACAGTTGGAGTTCCGATTCGACCTTTGAACAGCGTCGATCTGGAGAGTCATCTCATTACTGAAAGCAGTCTGAATCGACCCGGATTGGCGCTTGCAGGATATGTCGAATTATTCACTCACCATCGTGTCCAGCTTTTAGGGAATACGGAGTGCCGCTACTTGTCACACCTATCGGAAGATGAGCAGACTACGGCCTTCAATAACCTGCTCAAGTTTCCCATTCCGTGCATTATTCTTACCGAAGGAAATGAGCTAGACGAACGCATGATCGGCTTAGCGACAAATGCGGGCATTCCACTGTTTGTCACCCCAACGCCAACGATTCAGTTCATGGTGCAGCTCCGGGATTTCCTGGGGGATCAGTTTGCACTTCAGCAATCTCTGCACGGGTCGTTGATCGACGTGTACGGGATCGGGATGCTGATTGTGGGTACCGCAGGGATTGGAAAGAGTGAAGTTGCACTCGATTTGGTTGAACGGGGTCACCGCTTGGTTGCTGATGATGTGGTTATTGCCACACGGAAAGAAGAAAAAGTGTTGATGGGTTCTGGAACAGACCTTGTGCAGCATTTTATGGAGATTCGAGGGCTTGGTCTCGTCGATGTCCGTGCCATGTTTGGCATCCGGGCTATCCGATTCCAGAAGCGTATTGAGGTCGTAGTTAACCTGCACCCATGGGATCCTAACGAAGAGTATACCCGTCTTGGAATGGCCGAGGAGACCTATGATATACTCGGTGTTGAATTACCGCTCGTTATGCTTCCGATCACCCCCGGAAAGAACGTGACGGTGCTGTGTGAGGTGATTGGAATGAATCATCTCCTTCGAAATTACGGGTATGACCCGGCCGAGGTCTTTTCTGAAAGGCTCGCCGAGCGAATCCGTAAGAAAGGATCAAGCTCAGGCCCTTCGAGAGGGATTGAGTACTTCGAGCATGATTACGAATAAGTGATCACTCTTCTGTGTTGTTAAATCGGTTTTTTTGTGTCGTCTTCCAATTCCATTTTAAATGTATCCGGTTTGTCCAAGTCCTTCGTTGAAGGGACTCAGGAACGTGTTGTTCTGGACAATTTATCGCTCACTCTGCGCGAGGGTGAGCTCGTCGTATTGCTCGGGAGAAGTGGATCTGGAAAAAGTACGCTCTTGAACCTAATCAGTGGTCTCGATGTCCCTTCCGCTGGCACAGTGCAGTTCGGCGACACCTCATTATCGACATTAAAGGAAGAAGATCGAACGCTCTTTCGCCGAAAGCAGATTGGGTTCATTTTCCAATCCTTTAACCTGATTCCGACGCTTACCGTTTTGGAAAATGTGCTTCTTCCAATCGAACTCTCGGGTACCGTTTCCAAGGCGGAGGAATCGAAAGCGAAACACATTCTGGACACCGTCGGATTAGGCGATCGAATGAATAGTTTTCCCGACGTTCTTTCGGGCGGAGAACAACAACGAGTCGCCATCGCACGGGCTATCGCTCATGATCCCGTACTCATTTTAGCGGATGAGCCCACTGGGAATCTTGATTTTGAGACGGCCCAAACTGTTTTGGAATTGCTTCAACACCTCATTCATGATGTGAATAGGACGATGCTTATCGCGACGCATGATCGAGAAATCATTGAGCTTGCTGACCGGGTTTTTACCCTGCAAAGAGGTGTTTTAAAAGAGTTAGACGCGGAAAACGAGGCTCTGAACTGAGAGTCTGTGCATGAGATCATCCCTGCTTTGGCGCAGTAGTGTGCGCTACCTATTCACCCATCCCCTGTTGACGGGGCTTTCCATTCTGGGCGTTGCGCTTGGTGTGGCGGTCGTGGTTGGAATCGACTTCGCTAATGTTAGCTCAGAGAGAGCCTTTCGTTTATCTTCTTCTCTCGTAACCGGGACAGCAACGCATCAGATCGTAGGCGCTGGCAATGAGCTTGACGATACGCTGTATGCTGAGCTTCGCGTAGAATACGGATTCAGAAAGGCGGCTCCTGTAGTTGAAGGGTACGCATCTTACGGTGGTGAATCGGAAGGCACGTTGCAGGTACTGGGAGTGGATCTTTTGGTAGAATCCAGTTTCCGCAGTTTTATTGGTGGCGCACAATCGTCGCTCGATTTAGGCCAATTTATGGGTCCTTCTTCTGTTGGTCTGCTATCAGAAGAAACGGCTCTTTCGCTGGGTATAGAACTTGGAGATACCCTGAAGATCAACATATCGGGGATTCCTCACGAGGTGGTGCTACTGGACTTTGTTCGAGGACTGTCTGACTTGGATAGGCAGGCCATGAGTAACCTGCTAGTCGTGGATATTGGAACGGCTCAACGTTTGTTTTCAGGCGCAGGAAAGCTGAGTAGAATTGATCTGATTATTAGCCCTGAAGAGATTGACCAAGGGCGTCTTAGTTCGCTTGAGAATTGGTTGCCAAGCAATGTGCGTCTTCAAAAAGCTTCCTCGAGAGGTAACGCACTAGATCAAATGACCAAAGCGTTTACGCTCAATTTACAAGCATTGAGTCTTTTAGCGCTGGTCGTAGGGATGTTTTTGATCTACAATATCATGACCTTTTCTGTCGTGCAACGGGCCCCGACTATCGGACGATTCAGGGCATTGGGGGTCACTCAAAAGGAGATTTATGGCACCATTATTTCCGAGTCATTGATTATCGGAGTGAGTGGCACCGTCCTGGGACTACTTGGAGGGGTGATGCTCGGAAACGGCTTGGTGAACTTGGTTAGCCAGACGATTAACGATCTGTATTTTGTTCTCGAGGTGCGCGAGTTGACACTCGCGCCGTTTACGCTGCTAAAAGGTGCGATTCTTGGGGTGGGGATGACGTTAGTAGCGTCTCTTCTGCCTGCGCGAGAGGCAACCACTGCTGCTACCACAACCGTCCTGCGCAGATCTTCCGATGAGACACGTATGGCAGCCGCTCTACCTCGCTTAATTTGGTCTAGCTTGGGTGCAGCCGTCGTGGCCCTTCTTTTACTGGTCGCTCCCGGGAAAAGCTTAGTCATAAGCTATCTAGCCCTCTTGCTCGTTCTGCTCAGTTTCGCTCTGATGACACCGCCGGCCGTTACGTTGTGTACGCGATGGATACGTCCAATTCTGGGCAAAATGGGCGGTGTCGTTGGAAAGATGGCTGCTCGAGGCGTAGAGACGTCCTTGAGTCGCACGGGCGTGGCCATTGCCGCGCTCATGATTGCTATTTCATCGACCATCGGCGTTGGAGTCATGGTCGAGAGTTTTCGGGGCACCGTAGATCAATGGCTTTCTTACACCTTGAGTGCTGACGTATATATTTCACCTCCTAGTCCTGTTTTTCGAAGGAATGACGCTACCATTATTCAGGACGTGGAGCGAGATATTCGGGCTCTAGATGGAATCAGTGGTGCCTATGCTGTGCGGACGGCACGGGTGCAGATGAACGATTTTCAAAATGACCTAATCATTGTTGATCCCAGACCGGGGCCAACCGAATCGTATCGTTTTAAAGAGGGCGACATTACGTCTCTTCCGGAGAGATTTGCCTCGGATAATGTCGTGAAGATTTCTGAGCCATTTAGCTATCGCCATGACATTCACGCAGGCGATACGCTCCAAATCAATACCGATAACGGACGCATCCCGTTTGAGGTGGCAGCCGTTTATTTTGATTACGCGTCTGATGTGGGAGCTGTGATGATATCGAGGAACGTGTATAACCGCCACTTCGATGACCCGTTTGTTTCAGGAATTGCTCTGGTCGCTTCTCCGGGTACGGATGTCGATAATCTGATTGAACGTGTTCAGCAGGTCGTGGGTGGGCGGCAAGAGGTATTCATTCGATCAAATCGGAGTTTGCGACAGGCTTCGCTCGATGTCTTTGACCGGACGTTTACGATTACTCAGGTGCTGCGACTGCTAGCGGTTTTAATTGCCTTTGTAGGTGTCCTGAGTGCATTGATGGCGCTTCAACTGGAGCGAGGCAAGGAGTTGGCTATCATGCGAGCCAACGGGCTTACGCCTAGGCAGGTGTGGCTCTATGTAACTACGCAGACGGGTTTAATGGGATTGCTTGCGGGCCTATTTGCAGTACCGTTGGGGTTGATTCTAGCCTATGTCTTGGTTTTTGTGATCAATAAGCGTTCGTTTGGATGGACGCTACAAATGGATTACTCCCCGGATGTATTGCTCCAAGCCGTGGTATTGGCAATTATCGCGGCATTGCTGGCAGGGATTTATCCAGCTATGAAAATGGCCTCTGCCAATCCAGTTTCAGCCCTACGAGAGGATTAGTAGATGAGTAGCCTATTTCGCAAAGTGCTCTATTTGAGTGTGTTTTTCATGCTCGGCCTGCTTGTGGCCTTCTTTTTAAGATCGCCTGATGCTCTGCGCGAGGAGGCGAATGATTCCATGCCGCTGTCAAAGGCCATGAAGAGCGACACGACGGGCTATGAGCGCGCAACGGGCCCCATAGATTTTTCCTTTCCGGCAGATCACGGAGCTCACCCAACATTCAAGACCGAGTGGTGGTACTACACCGGAAATGTAACCGGGACCGATGGCCGACGTTTTGGGTTTCAACTGACTTTTTTCAGATCAGCACTGTCTCCGATGGTCGGAATCTCGGATGATCCCGAGTCTGATTGGATCAGCGACCAGTTGTATATGGCCCATTTTTCGATGAGTGACGTTGAAAATGAGACCTTTTACGCTTCTGAACGATTTAGTCGTGGGAGCTTGGGTTTGGCCGGTGCTGAAGGGATTCCTTACCGAATCTGGTTGGATGATTGGTCTGCTGAACAAGTGTCAGAGGCTTCTTTTTTTCCAATTCGTCTCATCGCCTCCGAGGGAGACGTCTCTCTAGATCTAGTGGTTGATGAAGGGAAACCAGCCGTGTATCAAGGGGATCGAGGCTATGACCAGAAAGGAGATGATCCAGGAAATGCATCGTATTACTATTCGTTCACCCGATTGCCTGTAGACGGCACGATCTCGATTGGAGAGGAGCGCTTCGTCGTTTCTGGCCAAGCATGGAAAGATCATGAATGGAGTACGAGTGCACTAGGCGAAGCCGAAGTCGGTTGGGATTGGTTTTCACTCCAACTGTCCGATGGAAGAGACCTTATGGTGTACAGCCTTCGACAGAATGACGGAAGTGAAAGCCGCCATGCGGTAGGAATGGTGCATGATGAGAATGGGACTTCTCGTCGATTGAACGTTGGTGAGTATACCATAGAAACCAACGCAAACTGGACGAGCCCAAAGAGTGGTATTACCTATCCCTCTCGTTGGACGCTGAGCATACCCTCTGAAAGCGTAGAATTAGAGATCACCCCTCGTATTCCAAACCAAGAGTTAAACGTCACCATTCAGTATTGGGAGGGCGCCGTTTCGGTTGAGGGTATCAGTAATGGTAGCCCGGTCACGGGTAGCGGGTTCGTTGAACTAACGGGCTATCAGCCTAACTAATCGCTCCGTATGGAAGAATTTTTGCTTTGAGGGAATGTCTCAATCCCTTAATCGTCCAATGAGTGTCAAGAAGAACGAAACGATTCAAATGAAAAAACTCACCTTCTTATTATTGTTGCTCACTCCGTATTTGGTGCAGGCTCAACAGGGCATGATCGTCTACGAACGCGTCGTGACGTATGGCTTCGAAGTACCTGAATTTGCTCGCGGTTTTAATGTCCCAAAGGAGGGCAATAAAGAGGTCATGCTACTCTTCAACGAAGCAGAGTCCATGATGCAAGATGCTCCTGAAAAGAGCAGCGAGGTATCTCAGACGGATTCCAGGTCCAAGAGAATGATGGCTTTCATGAAAATGGGCAGTGGCTCGCGAGCTGATAATGAGACGGTACTCGTTTCTTACATCAACCGCGACGAAGGGGTCATGGTTGAGGTGCGAGACTTCATGAGCAAGGAGTTTCGAATTGAATCGGAGTTACCGGTCATCCCGTGGAAGTTAGACGGAGAGGAGGGAGAATTCCTTGGTTACACGGTTCATAAAGCAACGGCTATGATCGATACGGTGGCGGTCGAAGCTTGGTTTGCTCTCGATATCCCATTTGAGGTAGGCCCAGAGGCATTTGGAGGTCTTCCGGGTGCGATTTTGGTCCTGTCCATGGACGAAGGGCGATTGAGCTTTAAGGCTACTGGCGTTTCGACTGAGGGCTTGGAGATGTTTCAACTCGCCCGTCCAGATCGTGGCGATAAGGTCTCCCGCAAGCAATATGAGCGGGCTGTAGAAGACAAAATTAAGGAAGTAAAAAGACTCGGTGCCGGCCGCCGACGCGCGATGAAGCGCCAAAATTAATCTAGAACATGATGCTGAAGTTTATAAAAAGTGCCTTTCTATTCATACTGCTTATTGGGGCTGTACAGTCGTCCCAAGCTCAGAGTGAAAGGTTTGAGGTCAATGGGTCGGTAGTGGATTCTACGCTCATAGGAGTCCCCTCTGCAACTGTGGTTGCGCTTACGAGAGCAGACTCTGTATTGACCAAGTTTACAACCAGTGCTAACGACGGCTCGTTTCGGCTGCGTCGCTTGGTTGCCGGGGAGTACATCCTACAAGTATCGTATGTCGGGTATCAGACCATCCGCCAAAACTTCGAGATTAAAGCTGCTGATCTGGATATCGGACAGCTTACCATGATGGAATTGGTCTCAGAACTAGACGAACTCGTCGTGAGCGCTGAGCACATTCCCTTCAGAGTTTCGAAGGATACGTTGAGCTATAATGCCGCTGCCTTTGCGACGCGTCCCAACGCAGTCGTAGAAGACTTACTGCGCAGGTTACCAGGAGTGGAAGTCCAAGAGGATGGGACGATCATTGCTCAGGGAGAAACAGTTCAGAATGTGCTGGTGGATGGAAAAGAATTTTTTGGAAGTGACCCCACCATCGCGACAAAGAATCTGCCCGCTGATGCAGTGGAAAGAGTTGAGGTGTATGACAAGCAGTCCGACCAAGCTGAATTCACTGGTATTCAGGACGGAGACCAACAGAAGACGATTAACCTAGCGCTCAAAGAAGAGGCTAGAACCGGCTACTTCGGCTCGGTAACAGGTGGTTTTGGTGGGGAAACGTCAGATGAAGGTCTCTATGATGGCCAATTGAACTTCAACCGATTCAATTCTGATACCCAGATTGCAGTTATCGGAAATGCTAATAACATCAATCGATCCTCTTCTGGTTTTGACAATGCAAGACAATTTGTGAGTGGGAGCTCGGGTGGCTCTCAGGGACCAGGTATTCAGGTTGGTGGCAGTTTGAATTCAGGTTTTTCAGAGACGTTTTCCGCGGGTCTTAATTATAGTCGTGATTTTGGAAAAAAAGGTAAGTCTTGGTTGAGGAGCAGCTATTTCAGAAGTCAGCTGGATAACCAACAGGATAGAGTGGTAAATCGGGAAAGCATTCTGGGATCCAACATTTCGTCATCGACCGACCTGGCATCCGATCAGCACACGGAGAACGTAGCACACAAGGGAAACGTCAATGCACAAATCACACTCGGCGAAGGACATGATATCCGCCTCCGGAGTAATTTTTCCTTCTCGAATTCGAGTGTCTCGAATCTAAGTTTTCAGGAAACGATGGATGCCTCCGGACGGACCCGTAATTCAGCCGATACGTGGTATTTCAATGATGGTGATCGAATTGATGGATCGGGTCAGCTTACCTGGCGAAAAAAGCTCAATGATGCCGGACGCAGTTTGATTTGGTTTTCGAGTGCCAATCTGAACGATTCTGAGACCACAGCAGATTTGGAATCAACGCTGGGGACGTTCGATCCGCGAATTGATATTTTGACATATGAAGAGATCGTTCAGCTTCAATCAACGATCGGAAATCAACTTTCTCAGCGTCATAAGTTCTCAGTAATTGAACCCATTGGAGGTGTCACGGTTGAGCTCGCAGTTGAAAGGCGGCTTCAAGATCAGGATGAAACCAAGAGGTTCAGTGATATCGTCTTAGGTACTCCGGTATTGAATGAGCTGCTCAGTGCAGAATTCAACCGAACCTATGCATACTGGAATGGAAGTGCTCAGGTGAGTAAGACCACTGAAGATCAGTTCATTTCTGCCACAGTGCGCATGCAGCAGTCAGAATTGGAAGGAACGATTGTGGATCGGGATGTGGAGATAAGCAACGGATACACGCACGTGCTCCCATCTCTTTACTTCAGAAGGTCCCTAACGGACGCATCGAGTCTTCAGGTGCGGTATAACACGAGTACCAGAGAGCCCACCCTGACTGAGTTGCAGCCGTTTGTAGACAACACGAATCCGCTCAGTGTCTTTATTGGGAATCCGGATCTTGAACCTCAATACACACATAGTCTGTACACGGATTATCGCTTTTTTGATCAGTACACGTTCGTGAATGTATTTGCTTCCGTTCGTTCTTCTTGGACTAAAAATCAGATCGTTCAGTCTCGAACGATCGACGAGCAATTGAAGCAAACGTTTACCAACGTAAATGCTGGAGATGGGTGGTCTCATAATGCCCGAGCTTCATTCGGTACACCCGTCCGAAGGCTTGGCATTCAGGTGAATTGGAATAACAATTTGACCTGGTCCACAGGATCTCAGTTTATTAATAATGACGAAAATGAAAGTCGGATTCTTCGCTATACACCTAGTCTGACGGTTCAGAACCGATTCCGAGATGTATTTGATGTGCGCGGTACCTATAGTATGACGCTCAATGATGTGGACTACTCGTTAAACGAGGATCAGAATCAACAATACATCAATAGCTCGATCCGTTTCAGCGGAGATCTGTACAAAGGAGGGTGGACGTTCGGAACGGCAGTGGACTTCAAGAAATATGATCAGGAAGTATTCGGAGAAGCAGATAACCTAGCGCTTCTCGAAGCCAGCATTGGCAAACTCCTTCCCAATGAGAAGACTGAAATTCAATTGGTTGTCCGAGACATGCTGGATCAGAATCAGGGAGTCTCCTATTCGAATTCCAACAACTACATTCAGGAAGCGCGAGTGGAGACATTGGGACGCTACATTATGCTCAAATTAACGCATAAATTATCTAAAGGAGCGGCCCCATCGGGTGGCGGAAAAGGAGGCTTTCGAGGACGTCGCTAGGTCTCGTCGTATTAAGACCGTCTCTTATGCGACTGCGGAGAGGTCGTCTTCTTCCTCGAATTTCACGCCTACCAACTTGGAAACTCCCTGCTCTTGCATGGTGATTCCGTACATGCGGTCAGCAGCTTCCATGGTGCGCTTGTTGTGCGTGACCAAAATGAACTGAGTTGTGCTGGAAAAGGTGCGGATTAGGTGCATGAACCGATCCACGTTCGCATCATCGAGAGGGGCATCCACTTCGTCTAGAATACAAAACGGACTGGGCTTGACGAGATAAATGGAGAACAGCAGTGCAATGGCTGTGAGCGTTTTTTCGCCTCCAGATAGCTGAGCCAAGACGCTCGGCTTCTTGCCCTTGGGCTTGGCCATGATGGTGACATCTGATTCGAGCGGGTCGGAATCGTCTTGAAGCTCGATGTCCGCAGACGCATCCTCTCCAAACAGCTCCACAAAAAGGCGCTGGAAGTTTTCTCGGATGGCGGTAAAGGTCTCGTCGAATCGGAGGCTAGCCGTAGTGTTTATTTCAACAATGGTGGCCATCAAGGTGGATTCTGCTTCTTCCAGATCGGTTAGCTGGGTACGCATGAAGTCCAATCGTTCTTTTTCCTCTTCAAAAGACTCAAGAGCCAATGCATTAACGGGGCCGAGATGCCGAATCCGTGTTTTGAGGGTCGTTACTTCTTCTCGCGCTTCATTCCGATCAAAGTTTTCTCCGACCGTGAATTCATAGGTGCGCAGATCAATTTCAAAGTCTTCTAGAATGCTAGCGACCAGCGTCTCCAGTCTGGTTTCAATAGTGGCTTGGCGTGTTGCACGATCCGCCTCTTCTTTCATGGCCGACTCTCTATCTCTGCGCAGCTCCCGCAATCGGCTTTCCATTTCTGAGATGGCCACCTTTGTTTCCATCAGCACTTCTTTGGCTCCGGTCACATCCGTTTCTAACTCGGAACGGGCTTCCTGAAGAGACCGAATGGTTACCTGCAACTCCTCGCAGCGTTTGTCCAGCCCTATCTGTTGCTCTTGGAGGCGCTGCACAGCCCCGTGACGTTCTTCTGCACGCCGAATCAATCGTTGAAGATCATCCTTTGTGCGAACGTGTTCTTTTTTAAGGTTGTCGAGTCTATTACGGGTCTGAACGGCCGTAATATTGGCTTCATTGAACAAGCTGAATGCTTCCCGGCTGGCTTCTTCAATGCCCGTGAAAGCGGCTTCAGCATCGGCTCGTTTATTCTGAACGTCAGCTACCTTAATGGTAAAGCCCTTTAGTTGGGTCTCGGCGTCGGCGAGCTGAGCTTCAGCATTACTTTTTTGAGAGGTCAGTTGAACCAGCCGTGCTTCAATTTCTTGACGTCGTTGCTGTAGAG
>DKOG01000245.1:24063-32843 GCA_002469915.1 Bacteroidetes bacterium UBA7368 | reverse complement strand
CCGATTTCAGCATTCCATCCTTTAGCCGAAAAAAAGCCCCTCCTTCAGATACTCCATGAGTGATCCCAAAACACCCGGTACCCTTTTCCTGGTCCCCACGCCAATCGGAAACCTGAGTGACATGACATTCAGGGCTGTGGATACGCTTAAGGCTGTTTCACTAGTAGCATGCGAAGACACAAGAACCTCCGGTGTACTTCTGAATCATTATGGAATCGAGACACCTCGCACGAGTCTTCATGCCCATAATGAACACGGTAAAGTCCCAAGAATCGTTGAAAAAATGATTCTAGGCGATGATGTGGCCTTGATCAGCGATGCCGGCACACCGGGAATTTCTGATCCCGGATACTTACTAACGCGAGCTGCACTGGATGCTCATCTTCGAGTTGAAGCGCTACCCGGAGCTACTGCTTTGATTCCCGCTTTGGCTGCGAGCGGTCTTCCCACTGATAAATTTGTCTTCGAGGGCTTTTTACCTCCCAAAAAGGGCCGGCAAACACGGATTAAATTGCTTGTTGAGGAAGATCGTACGGTAGTTTTTTACGAGTCCCCACATCGTCTTGGCAAGTTATTAACTCAGTTGGCGAGCTTCGCGGGCGATGACCGCCAAGCGGTCGTCGCCCGCGAGATCTCCAAAAAATTCGAAGAGTACGCTAGAGGCTCACTCGAAGAGCTTATTGAATGGGCTACAGCTCAAACACGTATTCGTGGAGAGTGCGTGGTGTTATTGGCGTCGAGAAAGGCGTCTGAGCGAATCAATCCTTAGACCATCGCGTTCATCCGCGATGAAGCCGGCATTCGCTCCGGCCATTCGTCCGTCAACGATTCCTGCAGTTTGCTGAACCCTGATACGTATGAACTGGAAACAGACTGAAAAACTTGTCTCCTGGCTAGTTTTCGCCTATTCCCTGGTACTTTATTTCCTGACAGTGGCGCCAGCTACTTCCTTCTGGGATTCAGGCGAGTTTATCGCCATTGCCAACAGACTTCAAGTCTCGCATCCCCCGGGGGCACCATTTTTTATGCTCATTGGGCGATTCTTCTCAATGTTCGTCCCCTCCGAATACGTTGCCCTCTCGGTTAATCTCGTATCCGTGTTTTCCAGTGCGGTCACGGTACTGCTTTTGCACCTCATTATCGTTCGCTTAATTCGCGAATGGCAGGGACACCCTTCAACGTGGAATCCATTCGACCGCATTATGGCCTTAGCTGGGGGCGTAATTGGGGCCTGTACATTCGCTGTAACGGACTCGTTTTGGTTCAACGCAGTGGAAGCCGAGGTGTATGCTCTGTCCATGTTATTTACTGCTGCCGTGGTCTATCTGATTCTCCGATGGAGAGAAGAAGCAGCATTGGAAGATGAGCGGCTCAGCGGTGGGCAACATCGTTTCGGTTTAGCGACCAACAGATACCTGATTCTAATCGCCTATTTATTTGGCCTCGCCATTGGAGTTCACTTGTTGAACCTGCTAGCTATTTTCTTCATTGCTCTGATTGTGTTCTACATCGAGTTTGAAAATGAAGAGTGGAATGGCAAGCAATTATTTTGGGGTCTAGTTGGCACAGGTGCCGTCTCTTCCCTTTCGTTTTTAATTGTCTATCCCGGCTTGGTTCAAGTTCTGCCTGGCGTACTAGGAGATTCACCTACTCCCCTGTTCCTGACCGTGACCTTTTTTGCAGCAATCGGGTTCGGCGTCTGGTGGTCCCATAAAAACGGAAAGCAGGCTCTAAATCTAGTGATGCTCTGCCTGACGGTAGTTATGATTGGCTACTCATCCTACACGCTTATTTTTATTCGAAGCGCGTCGAATCCTCCAATTGATGAAAATGACCCCGAAACGGTCGATGCCATCGTTTCATATCTGAAACGAGAACAGTACGGAGCGACTCCCCTGCTCACTGGTTTCACCTATGACAATGCTCAGGGCACCATTCCAAGCCGTTCCGGACAAGAAAAGCTGTTCCCTCGTAGATATTCTCCCGATCCCAATCACACTCGAGTGTACGCCCGATATGAATCGGACTCAGAGTATTTCTGGCAGTACCAGGTTGGGCATATGTACATGCGTTACTTCCTGTGGAATTTTGTGGGGCGTGCAAGTGACATACAGGATGCACCGGCTATTACAGGGCTATCCAGTTTGGAGAGTGACCAGTATTTTTATCAAACGCCAAGTGAGAGAGCGAGTAGAAACGCCTACTATGGACTTCCCCTCTTGTTAGGATTGATTGGCGCAGCCTTCCATTTCATGCGTGATTGGAGACGAGCATTCGCCGTCTTAGTCCTCTTCTTGATTACAGGTATTGGTATTATTCTATACTTGAATCAAACGCCTATGCAACCTCGAGAGAGAGACTACGCCTATGTAGCTTCGTTCTTCGCGTTCAGTATCTGGGTGGGTATAGGAGCCACGGGATTACTCCGTCTGATGTATGACAGTGTAAAGGACCGCCTTACAGGAGGAGCTCTGCAAGCCGGTCTACTGGGCGCTTCAGCTATCATCTTTGCCGCCGTACCGCTCCTGATGATGCTTGTTAACTACGACGACCATGATCGTAGTGGCCGATACGTTGCTGGAGACTATGCCTACAATATGCTGGTTGGCCTCGAGGATAACGCGGTCATATTCACTAATGGAGATAATGACACCTTCCCTTTATGGTATATCCAGGAAGTGGAAGGAGTGCGTCAGGATGTCCGAGTCGCTAACCTTTCACTACTCAACACACCTTGGTACGTCCAGCAGTTGAAAGATCAGTGGTCCCGTGATTCTGCTCCACTTCCGATATCTCTAGCAGATGATGACATCGAGAACCTTGAGATTATGGGTTGGCAGCCACGTCAGTTGGAAATGCCAGTCGATAAAGAGGCCATTTTGGGAACGAGTGAAATGGATGCCCGCATCCAGCACCAGGATTCTAGCCTCATCGAAAGCCCAATGAAATGGACACTAGAGGGTCGTCCCTATAGCAAGGAGTTAAACCTGCTGTATGGTGCGGATCAGGCTGCGCTCAATATTTTGCTGACAAATGCCCAGCAAAACTGGAAACGGCCTATCTACTTTGCTGTGACAGTAGCACCATCTGGGCAATTGAACCTGCATGACTATTTCCAATTGGAAGGACAGGCTTATCGCGTCGTACCTATCAAGCATGATGATCAATTAGGTCGCGTTGTACCCGGCCTTACAGATGCTAAACTCCGGCAATTCCGTTTCACGGGCTTGAATGATCCAGATGTGTATTTCGACGAAAACATCCGACGCATGACGGACAATTATCGAAACATCTTCTCTCATACAGCTGAAACAATGGCCCAGCAAGGTCTGGTCGAGGAAGGCCTCGATTTGATGAACTGGTTCATGGAGCAAGTTCCGTTTGAAACAATTCCTGGAGATGAAACCTCCTATGCCTTCATGGCGCAGGCGTACTCAATATTGGGCGACATGGAAACGGCCACACAGCTTTGGGAACAGGCTGAACCACTCATCTTGCATCGATTGCTAATTGCAGACGCCACCAACGACTCAAACTTGATGGGACGAGTAGCCCGATTTGTTGAAGTCATTCGAGGCTCTTACCTGGAGGTGAAAAACTTCGAAGGGTACGCGCGATTCACCAACGCCATCGCAGATCTTCTGGGCGACCCAGAAATGAGGACCACGGTCGAAGAAACCCAAGCCTTTTACGAAGTCATGCAAGAACAGATTTCTCGCGACTCTTTGTCCAACCAATAGTTATCGAACGATACTGACGGTTCCAGTTTTAACACTTCCAGCCGCTTCGAGTCTAAAGGCGTATACACCGGGAGATAAGTGAGCCACGTCCAACGTGCTCAAGTGGCTACCCGAAGCCTGAGACTGAACGGAATGAATAGCTGCCATTTTCCCAGAAGTGTCAAACAGCTTAATCTGCACATCGGCGGCCCGGTTCATATCGTATGAAAAGGTCACTGACGTTCTAGCCGGATTGGGATACACTGGGTTCAAGACGAGCGCTTCGGGCAATTCTAACGTCTCATTCGCTGTCCCGCCTGCCATTGCTACTGGTTTAGACGTTGTATAGATGAAGTCGCCAAAACTAAAGCCGTCTCCGTTCGCAGTATTGGCGGCCGCATAAAACGTGACATCTCCTGCTCCTCCTGTCGGTGGTATCCAACGAACCGTCCATTCGAACTCATCTGCAGCAAATGGAGCATCCGCTGCATGCGTTAAGTAGGTAGGAGTAAATCCGTTGTCCGCATGCTGCGTTCCTGGTGTGATCTCCCATGTCCCTACGTTGGCATCTGATGCGTCTTTCGCTACGATCTCAAATCCAAAGCGAGCTGCTCCCGGTCGGGCCGCCCTAATCGTCATCTCCAAGGTAGCGTCGGGCGTGTAGCTTATGGGTCCGGTAATGTCCACTGATCCATCACCTGAGTTCAGCGCATTCGAGAAGTGGCACTGCGTGCATGCTCCTACAACATCACCAGGCCCCCCTGTAACACCAGAGGGTGGGCCGCCCGCGTACAGACTAGCAGCAACCAGCAACGAACTGGAAGCCAATACAAGAATTACGGACAGGTTCGATTTGAAGTTGGCCATGAGTCGCGTTAAGAATCGGTTTCAGCAAGTGGTTGAATCACGAATGTGTGTGTTTCGTCATTCAGTTTCATCGAATAGGAACCAGGTTTAGACAATCCATCTAGACCCAGATAAAAGCGGTAGGGTCGCAGCACACTCGCACAAACGGCTCCTTCCGGGCGCCTCATGGTGAGTGTGACTAGGAATAGATTACCTGCCCTCTGCTGCTCAACACCGTGTAATTCGGAGCAAGAATCAGGAAAAGAGCCCTTTATCAGAACCTCAACCGGTACCCCATCACCTACATTTTCAGCCATAACTAGCGCAGGGCGAATTACCACAGATTCGTAGGATGCTGCAAAAAAACGATAGTTTGTGCCTTCATCGGGAGGGGAAATGACAATAGTTTGACGTCCATCCTCAGTTGACCCGTCAATTCTGTGACCAAATTCATCCTTCTCACCTCGGATCGGCGAGAAGGCCAAACAGCCGGAAAGAAAGAGACACGCTAGCAAAAGCATGCCTGCGCTTGAATACATTCGTCCGACCATAATCACACTCCGTTTCTTAGTCTTTCAGCAGGTCCATTTCTGCAGCGCTGCTTTCATCTGCGACCGTTTCTCGAGGTGAATCACCCCAAAGCCGTTCTAGTGAGTAATATGAACGCATTTCGGGAAGAAAAACATGCACAACGAGGTCCACATAATCCATAAGAACCCAATTATTATGCTCTACACCCTCTACGTGCCAAGGCCGCTCGTTAGCATTTTCTTTAATAGAAGCTCGGATGGACTGCACAATGGCTTTTACCTGTAACTCGGACTCTCCTGTGGTGACGATAAAGAAATCGGCTACACCACTCACTCCGCGCACATCAAAAACTTCGATGTCGCGACCTTTTTTATCCAAGATTGCGTCCACTGCCAATCGGGTCAGTTCCTTGACAGGGGCCGGTGTAGACCGCTGCTTGTCTTCTGAACGTTCTGGCATCAAATCCCGCTCTGTAATTTCGTTACTCAGAATCCATGCTCCCTGGACCTAGTCCAGTGGTTTAATTCACTTCCTCTAAGTCGGGGACTTTCCAAGGCAGAAATTCCTGATAGTCCCGACCAATAATAATCGTTGCGTCCAGGTAATAATCAACGAGAATGTCCGTTGATATACGCTCTGAATTTGCTTCAATAGCCAAAGCAACTTGTTCTGAGGCATCAAGGTTTCCCAAACGATCCAAAATCACCGTTTTTTCCATTCCTTTTCTGAAGTTGTCCGTTTCAACAACATCGAAACCAAGGCCAATCAGGTGATTTTCCATTTGTAGACCCAGATTATCGACTCCTGCACCGTTCAGCACTTGGACCTGGATCGTACTCCCTAACAAATCCGTTTCCCCATCAAGGCGCATAGGATCCGGTATAGGAGTAGATATGCGGACATAAAACGCGTAAAGCAATACAGCGGCGACGAGTACCGCAACGGCGATACCCACATTCATCATCCAATTTCCAAACTTGCCTGCCACTGGACCTTCAGGGATAAAAGAAAAAAAGAGGCGCGACGGGAAAANNCCCGTCGCGCCTGAAAATACACTAATAATTTCTAAGCGATAGGCCAAAAACCATGCTAGCGATTACGACCTCTCAACCATCCATCACCGCCACCACTTGGTCCGAAGCTAGCATACATGCTAGAGCCACCATAACTATCGTAGCCCATTCCATACCCACCACGGCCATAAGGGCTCATATATGATCCATAAGGGCTCCTACGAAGAGACAGGTTGAACTGCATGTTCTTCGTTGGACGGTAGGCGATATCCGCATTGCGAATAAATACCTGTGGCGCGGTCTGTCCCGTTACACTGGCACCAGACTGATTTTGCATCGGCGAATACGCGGCAGACACATCCAGCCGGGCAGCAATCTTATTAAACTTCCAATTCATGGAATTGGTGTACATAGACAACGTCGAACCTCCAGAAAACGAGGACATCTCAAACGAATGACTCATTTGGAAGTTGGTGGGAGAAAACAAGCGATTCAACGAGAATCCCGATCCTCCCTGATCGTAGAGACGCACAGCTGTTTGATTAGCCGGAGTTGCCGTTCGCAACTGGGCTTGAGCTGGAATGCTCATCGCAAGAGAAGCAACCAAAATGACAGTCAGTATAGATCCACGCATATGCAGATTAAGTCTAGGCTCTAAGAGGTTGAATTATCGTATTATAGAGTCGTAATCAACTCAAGTCAATAACGTTCCGAGTGCCCTGTTATTTTATGGCACTCGTTTTTTTCAGAGGAGCTGAAAAAAAGCGTTTAAATGCCATAAACCAGTCTAGAAGCGTGCCTCCAAAACAGGTAATTCTTGGAATTGAATCCTCATGTGATGACACGGCAGCGGCCGTCATTGTAGACGGAATGCTCAAATCCAGCGTGGTTTCATCTCAACTTGAACACGTTGCCTACGGGGGTGTGGTACCGGAGTTAGCCTCTAGAGCGCATGAAAGGGTCATTGTCCCGGTCGTAGAAGAAGCGTTGAGACAAGCTCAGATTCTCAAATCTGATCTTTCAGGAATCGCCGTAACATCAGGTCCTGGTCTGATTGGTTCACTATTAGTCGGCGTATCCTTCACCAAAGCAATGGCGGTAGGGCTTGGCGTACCTTTTATTGGCATCAACCACCTCGAAGGACACCTTTCTTCCCTTTACTTAGGTCCTAACGGTCCTCCCTCGCCCCATCTCAGCTTGATTGTATCGGGAGGACACACTCAACTCATGAAAGTAACCAGTCCAGTTACTGCGGAGTTAATGGGCCGAACTCGAGATGATGCAGCCGGAGAAGCTTTTGACAAAGTGGGGAAAATATTGGGCCTCGATTACCCGGCTGGACCTGTCATTGATGAGCGCGCAAAAAAAGGCGACCCAACCTTCCACGCCTTCCCTCGAACACGCTTGCAAGGATATGACTGGTCGTTTTCCGGAATAAAAACTTCCGTTTTATATTTCTTGAACGCACTATCAGAAAAGGAAAGAGAATCGTTGCTCGAACAATCCTTGAATGACATAGCAGCCTCCTTTCAAGAGGCCGTCGTAGACATGCTGGTTGCACCGGTCAAAAAAGCGATGAAAGAGACGGGAATCCGACATCTTGGAATCGTTGGGGGCGTTTCAGCAAATACACGCCTGCGAACAAAATTGAACGACCTAGTGAACTCAATGGATGGTCATTTGTACGTTCCGGATCTGGAATATTGTATGGACAACGCAGCAATGATTGCCATGGCTGGATATCAGCGCATGATTCAAGGAGAGTCCAGTCCACTAACATTAACGGCAGATCCATCTCTCAAACTCAGTTGATTCAGAACGATCACATCATATCAGAGATTAAGTCTATTCTCGCTGGACCAGAACCAGAGAGTGACAAAGACATGTCCACGTGGCGAGCGCGAATCGATGCCATCGACCAAATTTTACTGGTGCTACTAAATGAACGATCAAGGAGCGCCAATGAAATCGGGCACATAAAAAAGCAACACAAATTGCCCATTTATGTCCCAGAACGGGAAAAAACGGTGCTTGGTAACGTATTGAAGAACAATTCAGGTCCGTTGGAGGACGAAGCCGTCCGACGGCTCTTCGAGCGTATCATCGATGAGACGCGCTCACTAGAACGCCGCAAATATCAAAACTTGGATTGAGTGCATTGAACATTCAGCGTAAAATTCTATTCCGTATTGCAGGTCTTTTGGCCATCCTGGGACTAGCTGTTTTGATAGTTGGCTACGACCAGTTTATGCGCTCCACCACAACAGACTTTGAAACGGCCAAGACCTTTCACCTGTACCCAACGTCATCACTAGAAGACCTAGCAGACAGCCTGAGTAGCAACGGCATCATCCGAAAAAAAACAGGATTTGTCGTCTTTGGTAAACTGAGCGGATGGGGCGATCAGATTAAAGCTGGACACTATGAGGTCAAGCCGGGCGCATCGAATAAAGACATACTCAACATATTGAGAAGAGGCCTCCAGACTCCAGTGCACGTCCGCGTACCGGCAGGCACCCGAAAGGAGCGTATGATCAGAGGCATGGCTAAAGACATGGCTTTTTCAGTCGAAGAACTAACGGCTGCCTTTGCGGATGTCGACCTAGCATCCTCTTTAGGAACCGACACGACTCATCTGTGGGCTTCCATGGTCCCAGATACCTATTTCTTT
>DKOG01000245.1:0-24051 GCA_002469915.1 Bacteroidetes bacterium UBA7368 | reverse complement strand
AGTCATTTCTAGAATACGTCGTCGCTACGATGGGCTATTCGAGGCAGCAGCCGATTCGCTGGAATCCATTCCTTGGGATATGAATGCAGATGAGGTCATCCGGTTGGCGGGAATCGTAGAATGGGAATCTTCCCATGTACCTGAAAAACCGACCATCGCGGGTGTATATCTGAACCGACTTCGAGATCGCTGGGCCTTGCAAGCAGATCCGACCGTACAATATGCCCTTATGCTTTTGGAAGGTGAAAAGCGGCGTCTTTTCTTTAAGGACTATAAACTGAATCACCCGTACAACACGTACAAGTTCAGAGGACTTCCTCCGGGTCCCATCACCAACCCGACGCTAACGTCCATTCAGGCGGTACTGTATCCAGCGACTCACTCTTATTATTATTTCGTAGCCAAAGGAGATGGGCAGCACATATTTTCGCGCACCCTTGCAGAACACCGACGCAATGCGCAGGAATATTACCGCCTTATGAGAGAACGTCGTGCCGCACAAGCCGCCGCTAAAACTCCTTAGAAAAAGCTGAAGACGAAGGCGCGTGACGCGAGCAAGAGTCCTGCGATAGCTGCGAGGTAGGCCAGCGCAAACCAATGACGGTGTACCACCGGTTTTACAATCCAGTAAATAGCTCCTCCCATAAGCACGGCCGTCCCTCCCATCATCATCCATAGCTCTTCAAACGGACTGGGCGGCTGCTGCCACTTGAACACGACGAGGAATGGAATTCCAAAGCCGACTATACAAAGTGCACAGACGATGAGTAGCATGTATAGGTATTTTCGCACGGCACTCGCCTGAACTCCAAAAATCCGAGTTGAGAATGCGTTAAATGGTGCACTGTACATCAGCGCAAACGCCAGTACAGGGATCAAAAAGAGGGATCGCTGGACAACCATGTCGGCAGAAGCTCGGTCCCAGCCTTGTCCGTACATAAACCAAGCTACCAGAACCAATAGGGACACGGCTAAAAAAAGAAGGCCGACAACGAGATTTTTCATGCAATGGATTTGCGTCAATTGGAAGGATAAAGATAACTCGTATTCAATTGTTTACCCTATTCATACCGGTTTAAATCGACCTGAGTTGGCTGAGCAAGAAGGTCTAGTGCCTGACTACGGAGAATGACGAAATAATAAGCGCCCAAATCAAAACAGGGGGCTCGACATCGTCGAGCCCCCTGTTCACGTTCTGTAAAGCCTACTAATAGGGTAGGATTAGAATCCGAAGGTAAACCCGATCTGAACGCGACTGCGAATAATATCCTCTGTTACAATCGGGGCATCATTCACTTCATTGTATACCGCGTATTCGTCTTCGAACGCTTCGGCCATCCAACCAAAGTCGATTTTCATATTGTCGGCCAGATTATACGTAGCGCCAGCTGAAACGTAGACCCGGTCCGTATCCAAACTGGTGTTTGAAGAGGTTTCATTGTGAGGGTCAGGGTACATTGCAAGCCCACCTCGTAAGGTCGTTTTGCCCACATCGTAGGATGCACCAATCCGTACGTTCGTCACAGCGTCCAGACCCCTCGTGATATCAAAATTCTCGTCGAAAAAGGAATAGCCGTCTGAGTCCAATTCCATTTGAGACCAGTCAATCCATTCAACATCGGCCGATATTTTTGCTCCAGCCACCGCGTACTCGGCCCCCATGCCCACTTTCCAGGGGGTCACAAAAGAGTAATCGAATGTACCCGTTCCGGCATCATCACTGTCACCACCATACTGAAAGGCATCTCCATTATCGAATCTCGTCGCTAACTTGGTGCTGTAAACATCTTCAACCGCATACCAGGTTGGTGTTTCGATCGTCAAGCCCACCTTGGTGGACGCATTTACTTTTGCGGACACGCCTAATCTAAGATTGACCCCCACGATTTCAGACTCGACCTGCTCATTGAACTGAAGCTCTTTGAAGTCGGTTGTGCCGTTTGTCCCATCGTTATCGTTCAAAAAGTCATTTTCAGTCAGCTCACGCGCAAAAGAGTAGGTCCCATAAGGCGCTGAAACGGTTAGCCCAACCATCACATCTTTCGCCACTTCCATGGCGCCCCCGATGTTTATCTCCATCATGCGGCCCGATTCGTCTACATAACCAGCCTGACGTACTGTACCCGCATTAACGGCTGGAACGAAAGGATTAGCATCACCATTTTGAACAGCCACGGCATCTAGATCAATGGCGTAGGTTTCAAAGCCAATGAATGAGAGCGTTCGGTCAAACAATGGAAAAACACCATCGTCATCTTCCTGCAACTCAAATTCACCTGAGACAGGCATCAAATAGTCTGTCAGAGAATTTGCATTATTCTCTCCTGAAAACACGAGGCTTCGGCTAAACGTCGATACCTGATTGAAGCCCGCTCCAACGACCATGGAGCCCCGCGTAGTAGGCACTTTAAAAAGATATGAGACGCTACCGATTCCCGCAGCGGTTACGTCGTTCTTAAATTGGCTCATTGAACTAGGAGCTACAAATACTCCATCGTCCAAAGTGCTCAAAGCAGAGAGAGATCCACTCACGTTTGAACTCGTGGCCCAACCTAGTCCGGCTGGATTATTAAAAAATGCTGACGCATCTGTAACGCCCGAAATTCCTACACCACCCATTCCCATGCTTGATGCCGTAAGTCCCGGCATGCGTTGCGCAAAACGCAGGGCATCATCGCCGGTTTGAGCATTAGACTGGCCCACGGACAGAAAGCAGGTTAAAATGATCAGGAAACGAGCCGAATAGCTGCCTAGAAATGAATTTTTACGTACCGAATACATCATAATTTGGGATCTAGAAGGTTGCTAGAAGAGCGACCTCAATGGACTGTATCTGTTTCAGGCGGGCGTACAAAAGGGCCCGTGCAGGGCACGGGCCCTCAAAATCGTTGCCAGGAAAGGACATCCCTTCCTCAAAGTGCCAAGCTACTTGTTGCGTCCACTCCGGCTAGATTTGGAAGAACCCTTCGAAGAGGAACCGCGGGACGATGCTCCGGAAGAACGACTCGAAGATTCAGAGGATCGACTGACTCCAGAGGACCGACTTGACGATCCCGAAGACCGGGTAGAGGATCCTGAAGAACGACTAGAAGAACTAGAGGATCGGCTTGTGTTGGATCGGGACGATGTTTTAGTACCCGAAGACCGACTCGAATTCCCAGAAGACCGTCTCGTGGATGTGCCTCTATTGGATGACCCGCGTGTATTTGACGATCGAACAGGCGTTGAGCGCCCACCACTACGCGTGGAGGTCGAGCGAGTACTTGTTCCTCTGGAGGTGGAAGTCGAGCGTCCTGTAGTTCCACGAGTAGATGATGTTGAGCGAGTCGATCCCGTTGTGGCCCGCGTGGAAGTAGAACGAGTTGAGCCGGAGCGTGTACTCGTAGACCTTCCAGAACTTATTCGCGTTCGACCATCTCGAGAGCTAACACCAGAACGAGTCGTTCTGCCTGTGCTCAATGCTCCTTTATTGGCCGCACTTGCGGTGCGACCGGTACTGATAATGGTTCGACCATCTTGGCCCCTACTAGTAACATCAGAACCGGAAGAGATTCCACTTCTACCTCCGTATTCTCCGGATCGGCCACCACGATTGATTGTTCCTGAGCGACTGCCGAGCGCGCTTCTAGCCATTGTTGACCCACGAGGTGTGTAATTACCTCTGGCAACGGAAACGCCACCTAGGCCGCCGTAAGAGGATGATGGGTAATAATTAGAATAGCCATAATACCCACCGTATCCGTATCCGCCGTACCCGTAGCTGCCGTAGCCGCCATAGCCGCCATAGCCGCCATAGCCATAACTACTGAAGCCATAACCTACTCCATATCCGTAAGGGCGATAACTACCGTAGTTATAGAGCGAACCAAATCCGAAAGAAAGACCCCAACCGGAAGAGTAGTACGGATTACAGAAGGACCAGTCCCAGCATCCGCCGTACGAACCATAAAATGGATCGTAGAATGACGTGAAATAATCTCGGTAGCCATAAGGCTGATGAGTAATCCAGTCATATTCATCGTAAACGTCTTCATCGACGTAGCCATCTTCGTAGTACTTCCGAACCACAACGTCGCCATTATCCTCGTAATCTGCGACGACTTGGTCGAGTCCTCCGTGAGGCCGCTCCAATGCAACCAGTTGCGTGTAGCAACCACTAAGGAGAAACATGAAGAAAATTCCGGACAGGAGTACGGATATATTTGATGGCAGGCGGCCTGAATATTGCAGTTTCAACTTCTGCATCACTTTGTCCCCAATATTGATCTTGTTTCGCAATCCGACCCTGGTAGGTTCGATAACGCTGGACTGAATGAAAGTTTCCTCATTCATATAGCCGCACACTATCTTCGGTTTGGCACACTTGGTTTTTAAATCTCTTTTGGCTTCCTCGATTCGAGATGTTACCAAAAGCACATTTGAAACCAAGCGCTTCGATGAAAACTAGGGCAAATACCCTGCCGAATCGTGTCAGTATCCATTTGGCGGTGTATATACCCGCACACTGACTCATTTAGTAGGCAGTAGACCTACAAATTGTACACTTTCCGCCGAGCTATTTTTAGCTCATTAAGCCTCATAAACCGGCTTCGAACCGAATCAATATGGCAGACGCAATCACACCTCGCTCAGAGGATTATTCCCAATGGTATCTGGACATCATCAAAAATGCGAAGCTGGCGGACTACTCGCCCGTTCGTGGATGCATGATTATTCGACCAAACGGCTATGAGTTGTGGGAAAACATGCAGGCTGGTTTGGATGGAATGTTTAAGGAGACGGGTCACAAAAATGCCTATTTCCCCATTTTCATTCCACAGAGTTTTTTAGCCAAAGAAGCAGACCACGTAGAAGGCTTCGCGAAGGAGTGCGCCGTCGTAACTCATTCCCGTTTGAAGGTCGATGAAGAACAAGGATTGATCGCTGATCCAGATTCGAAACTGGAAGAAAACCTCATTGTGCGCCCAACCTCTGAAACGATCATTTGGGATACATACAGCCGGTGGATTCAGTCTTGGAGAGACCTCCCGATTCTTATGAATCAGTGGGCGAATGTAGTGCGTTGGGAAATGCGTACACGCCTTTTTCTTCGGACGATGGAATTCTTATGGCAAGAAGGGCATACAGCTCATGCAACTGAGCAAGAGGCTGTGGACGAAACACTGACGATTCTGGATGTCTACGCCACATTTGCTGAAGATTACATGGCAGTACCCGTTATTCGCGGTGTAAAAACAGCGTCTGAGCGATTTGCAGGAGCGGTTGAAACGTATTGCATCGAAGCGATGATGCAGGACGGAAAAGCACTTCAAGCCGGCACCAGCCACTTTTTGGGACAGAACTTTGCCAAAGCATTCGACTGCAAGTTTCAGAACAAGAACAACGAACTGGAATACGTCTGGGCCACTTCCTGGGGCGTATCAACCCGCTTGATTGGCGCCCTCATCATGGTGCACTCGGATGATCAAGGTCTGATTTTGCCTCCGCGCCTGGCTCCTACCCAGGTTGCGCTAGTACCGATTTATCGAAAAGATGAGGACCGGATTCAGGTTCTCGAAAAAGCACGCCAGATTGAGGCCGATCTCAAAGCAGTTGGTGTTCGCATCTTCGTGGACGACCGAGATGGCTATCGTCCCGGATGGAAATTTAATGAGTACGAAGTCCAAGGCGTACCCGTGCGTCTGGCGCTTGGCCCCCGCGACGTTCAAAACGGAACCGTTGAAGTAGCTCGTAGAGACAACGGTGAAAAGGAAACGGTGGAACAAACTGGACTTGTTGCTCACATTCAAGAGACCCTCGAAGCAGTTCAAAACGGGCTATTCGAACGTGCCTTGAAGATGAGAGAAGATATGACGACCTCAGTCGACTCCTATGACGATTTCAAGTCGGTTCTGGATGAAAAAGGCGGCTTTATCAGGATGCACTGGGATGGTACAGACGAGACGGAGCTTCAAATCAAGAACGAAACGAAAGCTACTATCCGTTGCATTCCAATTGAAGGATATGAGGAAGAAGGGGTAGATCCTGTTTCTGGAAAGCCTTCGAAAGGCCGCGTTTACTTCGCTCGATCCTATTAGTCCATCCAGGAGTTTCTGTGAAATGGCTTAACGATTGCTTTCCAGGGTCGGCCACACAGAGTCGATGAACTGGGGCGGTGTGGCTTCATCGCCCACTCGGTCCGTCAATTCATCTCCGATATGCATTCTGGCCTGTTCGATATCGAGTAGCAGGGCGTTTACAATCTCGGGTTTAGTCGATGCGAGATCTGTCGTTTCGCCTGGATCAGCTACAAGATCATAGAGTGCAATGCCAATATCCGTAGGACCATAAACTCCAGGATGCCCTCCTGACCCTGGTTTGCCTCCATTTTCTTCCAAAATAGAGGCGTAACGGTGGGGTACATGCATTTTCCATTGGCCTCGACGCATGGATCGAAGCTGACCAGAACGGTAGAAAAAGAGGGGTCTCTCACTCATCTCTTCCCCTTCAAATCGGGAAACGAGGCTTACACCATCCAAGTTATCTGGAATCTGGATACCAGACATTTCGAGCAGGGTCGGCAATAGGTCCATAACAATGGCGTTGTCTTCCACAACCATACCCTGCCCCACGCGACCGGGAGCTCGGATAATAGCAGGCATGCGGACTCCCCCTTCGAACGTGGTCGCCTTTCCTTCCCGAAATTCGCCCTTCGTTCCTCCATGGTCACCCATCAACAGCCAAGGCCCATTATCTGAGGTAAAAACGACAATAGTGTTCTGATCCAGTCCCAATTCAACTAATCGTCTGAGGATTCTACCCGTAGACGAATCTACTTCCTCCATTACATCCCCGTAGAGTCCTCCATCAGAGGCATCCAAAAACGGATCTGAAACCCAGAGAGGTACGTGCGGCATCGAGTGTGCCAAATACAGGAAGAAGGGCTGGTGACGATTGTCTTCGATTACTTGCAGCGCTTCTTGCGTGTACTGTTCAGTGAGATACCGTTGATCTGGTTCCCGCTCGACGATGGTAGTATCACGAATCAAAGGCAGTTCAGGCCACTGGACCGCATATGAACGCGGATTATTGATCGATTTAGGGCTGTAGTCATTCGAATACGGTAGACCAAACCAGGAATCAAAACCATTATTAGTCGGAAAAAAGACAGGGTTTGCGCCCAAATGCCACTTCCCAATAGCTGCCGTTGCGTAACCATCAGATTTAAAAATTTCGGCCATCGTGTGTTCAGCTTCCGGCAACCCTCGAAGGGTCCTGGGACTAATCACCTCCCGAACACCAGCTTTAAGCGGGTACCTACCCGTCAGCAACGCGGCTCGAGAAGGCGAACAGGCCGGTGTAGGCACATAAAAGTTGGTAAATCGGGCACCTTCATTGGCCATCTGATCCAAAGAGGGGGTTGACCAATCTTTTGCTCCGTAGGAGGAGAGGTCAGTGTAGCCCATGTCGTCGGCGAAAATAACGATGACATTGGGAGGTCCTTGGGAATCTGGCGTAGACGTACTGCAAGACGCCAACAGAACACATGCCAAAGGAAGGAAGCTCAACGACATTCTAGACATAAGATCACGCTATTTAGGTAGGCCAACGAACCAATATCGCATTATTTTGCGAGAGAAGACGCCTTGAGTCTATTTCTGAAGTAACATCTTTTGAGTTTTGGAAAACTCCGATGCGGACATTCTCACTAGATATACCCCACTCGAAAGAGCACGCCCATCGAAGACAACGCGGTGCCAACCGGCTTCTTTGTGTGTGTCGACGAGGACAGCCACACGTTGGCCTAACGAATTAAAGACCTCCAAACGCACAGCACCAGCCTTCGGTAGAGCATACTCAATCTCGGATGAGGGATTGAATGGATTGGGATAATTCTGCGAGAGAGCGAAGTCCTTTGGCAGTCCAATCTCCTCCGTTCCTACGCTGCTTGATCGAGTCACATTTATATAATCCAGACTGAAAAGCCACCCCGTTTGATCAGAGTCGGAGCCAAATTCAAGCCGCATTATATGCGTCCCTGCCGATAATGAGACGTTCCTGATATCGATGGGTCTCCAAAATGACCAGCCGCCCGTACTGGGCACCCGCCTCTTTCCACTCATATCTACATTGTCGATTAACAAAGTAAGATTCCCGAAACCCGGAACGGTTGCCACGCTCGGAGCAAAATTATATATGCCCGCCTCTGAAACCTCGAACGTGTATTCAAGCCATTCGCCAGCTGTAATCCAGTACACATCGACGCCCACAGACGAAAACTCCATATCTACGCCCTCACTCGAGCGGTACGCCAAGCCAATATTAGATGCATCGACATCGTGATACGCTACCCCTTCACCACCCAAATCGAAGTCCTCAGCTTGAATTCGGCCAGGTACCGATACGGGTGATCCACGGAAAGGGGTACCATTTCCCAGAACGCTAATCAAAACACTATCCTTCGCGACCAGGGAAGCCGCGTTAGACACCATGAGCCGAATCATGTGATCGCCCACTTCTGTGAATGTAAATGTGGTATCGGCTTTTGCACTCGATCCAGTGTTACCAAATTGCCAGAAATAGGTGAGGTCACTCCCATTGGGATCGAAACTCTTGGACCCTTCAAGTTGAATGGTTAGCGGCGACTTTCCGCTCGTCTTGTCTGCCTGAAGCAACGCGACCGGGGCATCCGGATCCACGACAGCCGTACTGGCTGAATTCATAGATTTGGGGGCCACCGTAAACGAAAACCCGTCCGAAAACGTCACTAGACGCTCTTGGGATGCTGCGTTATAGGCGATGTAGGTCTTGTCGCCAGCCTGGTCTTGAAAAACGGAATAAGTAGAGACGTCGGCAACCACGGTGGTATCTACATGACCCATTTTTTTAAGATTAAAAAGCCAGTGTAGCGTGTGGGCGCGGGATTCACCATCGAAAGACTCATATCCCGGGTCTGCAAAATAATAGGACAAAGCACGCGCTGGATCTGAAAGGGCCAAGTATTCCCAAAGTACATCCTTCCATACCGTGGGCTGTCCGTTTCGTTCGGAGACAATCTCGTCATAATTAGCCACTACATAGTCAGGATGGCGACCCAAATAGAATGAGCCACTCGTAACCGGAAGGATATTAATCCCATGAATGAATTCCGGATCGGCGCCAAACCAGGTTGAATAAACCCCCTTTCCTCCCCACACCATGCCGATGGCTACATGGGGATAACCCTCAGGAAAGACCTCATTATCTATATCAAACCAGTATTGCTCGATTGCTGTAGTCTCGGTTGTATATAGAAAAACGCCCATATCTCGAATGTCGTCCTGACCGGTAGCTTCACCCCAGAGAATCGCCGCAGAGGCGAAGTTCATAGACTCAGAACTTGATTCTTGGTTGTTACCATCTCCAAAGTCACCGTGGCCGGATGCCCAAGAGTGACCTGCATATGCGTCATGGGATCGTAAAAAAGGAAATCGATCGTCCGATCTATCCCAGTTATTTGCGTCCTTAATGAGCAGGTTAACCATGCCGCCCCAATTCTCCTGCGTTGCCCATTCAGGATCATATTGCGCTACCGTAGCGGCACTCATAACAGCATATGCGGCGTGAAAGTGGTGATCATTGATCTGATTGTCTGCACCAAATCCCGATGGATAACCAGTTAAAACATCCCACTGCTCATTGTAGTAGTATTCTTGAGCGCCCCCAGCCGTGAACCAGTCCTCCAAACGTGTCTTGATTTCAGATAGGAAGTAGTCTCTCTCGGAGGTCGCACCTAGTTGGTCGGCAATATGTACAAGATTTGTAAAGCGCGCCATAGCTTTACCATTCTCATACGTGGGCGTTACTGGGAGGCGTTCGCGGGCGGCATCTTGAACCAATGCTAGAAGATCGTTCTTATTGTAATCGCCGCGATCGGGCAGGGCTGGTAATACACCGGAGAAACGCAGGTTAGTCGTAAAGGAGTTGCCTTCGAAAAGCTTGAGCGTGCCCTGAGGCGAGGCATAGGTGTAATCAGTAAGCAGATTGGAGGTATTGAGCCAATGGTGCCGACTTAAAGCACTAAGCGTTTCACTGCTGTTCGATCCACCATCATCTTCCATGAGTTGTGTCTCGTAGGAATACGTGCTTACCAGTTCCGCGTTCGCTTCATCGTAGTCCCATTCAACTAAACTATTTGTCACGAACGCATAGGCGTGACTTCTGAACAATTCAAGCGTCTCTGGTCTCGTATCGGGAAGAATGGCAACGGAAAAATAGTCCTTACCGTTGAGCGAAGATCGAAGGGTACCTGACTCATTCCAACTCGACCCGGCAGGGGCAAAAACGCCGTAGGACTTACCTCCCGTTGTAATACCTAGCACGCCCTCTTGATTGTGCCAAACGGTACTGTTCGATCCCAAGGGCACGATTTCAGCTTCCCCCTCATTCACTCTAAAATAGACATAGGGTAATCCATGCCCTATCGTTGCCTGTAGGTCCTTGGATCCTGTCTGCCAGATTGAAGTCACAGTCCAATCACCATAACTGACAACCTGTGTGGAGGGAGCAGTGAAGTTGGCCATTCCTACTCTTAGATCGGCTGTAAAAGGATACAAATAGTCGTTTGCAGCAAAAACATGATTCTGTGTGTGCCCCATCTCGAGTCCAGATGAAGTGGCACGGACGTTCAGTGGATGAGCATAGAGTACATTTGAGTGCTGATCGCCGTAGAACGGATAGATGAGGCTACTCCACCAATCATTTGTCTGAATAGGTTGAGCGAAGTTTGAGCTCACCTTTGGCGAGATATTCTGTCCATTAGCCTTCTGTGGGCCAACTGCTCCAGAAGGAAGAGAGGTACTGTAGCTTCCGGCGCCGACGTCAACGCTTTGACCAAAAGCATTGGGAGTGCTACACCACATGAGGATGAGAAATAGATAGAGGAGGGTCCTAAACCGGATCATGTATAGTTGTGTTCTAGGTCAAGTAGAGATCGACGTTAATCAACCCACGCATGTCGACAGCCTTACTCCCTTCAGCCTTCTACGTTTCGATTATTTCAAATTGATGACCCTTACATGAGCACAACTAGACACAAGGCAACGTCGGCCGCAGCTCGACGTCGAAAGTGGTCAATTGGCCTACTGCAACCGTGTCATCACTCATGACGTATGCGCGATCTAAGTGATACTCGCGCGTTGAATATGCCGTTCTAGGGCCCGGTTCAACCGGATCGAAAAGACGGTCGTTCGATGTATCATTATCCCGAACGGCCCAAACTGTAGCCTCGATTTATTGCAACAGACATCTTCTCATGCCTTCCGCCACCAACTTTCGTGGCTAGTATCAATGGTGTTGAATCCCTTGCTGCTTCCTCCCGTGATGTTTGCCCTCATCGCTATTGGTTCAGGACAAAGTGAGGCTCACATTAGCCGAACGATCCTTGTGTCCATCATGATGTATCTAGTAATACCGTTCGGGTATATTATTGCACTGCTTCGACTTGGGCGAATTGAATCAGTAGAAGCAAGAAGCCGTTCAAAGCGAGAGGGCCCACTTTTTGTAGGCGCTTCATTAATGATCTTTGCCGTACCAGCAATGGCATTCGGCTTCGAATCCACTAGAGAAATCTTTCTGATTGTATCCTCTATTCTGGCTCTAAACGCTGTATTAATAGCACTCATCACAACCCGATTCAAGGTCTCTATCCACTCATATGGAGCGGCTGGATTTTTTTCGATCCCATTGATGCTCGTAGGCTTGTCATTTCTTCCATCCATGCCAGGAGGCATCTGGTTCTTCAGCCTTTCTTTCTTTTTTATTCCGGTGGTAGCCTGGGCGCGCATTGCCAGTAAGGCTCATACCCGTGATCAGGTTAAGTGGGGAATTCTATTGGGACTGTTGCTTCCTCCAGTCGAAGTTTGGCTGTTTTCGCTCATCCTTTGAAGGGTGAATCAATTCTCTTGTTGGAACGAACGGGGATTACCTGTGTAGAGAACGTGCTCCTCTCAATTTCTGTCAGAGATCTGCACAACAGCTACCGAAAAAGCCTTTGATCACTTTTCGAGTACACGCACGCATGCGCACGTGGCAGATCTCTTTTCTCACGCTTCTCCTGTACACTCTATGTACCGCCCTTCCGGTGAGCGCTCAGGAATGGGGTGCCGTTTCGGGAGTCGTAAGAGCGTCTGATACAGACTACCCACTCCCCGGCGTATCTGTTGTGGTTTACGGCACCAATTTTGGAACCGCCACAGACGATGAAGGTCGATACTCGCTCAAATTGCCTTTTGGTGAGTTTACTCTGCGATTCTCGTCGATTGGCTTTGAAGCTAGCCTAGATTCAATTCTCGTTACAAGCGGCCGCACGACACGGTTGGATATTGACCTAGATCCTGCCACTCTTCAATTTGATGAGATTACAGTAGAGGGTGAAGTCCAGCGAGCCGCGGGGGTATTTGAGATATCTACGGCGGCGGTTCGTGACATGCCAGTACCCATAAAGGATGCCCTTCGAGCCCTTCGCGTCTTGCCGGGCGTGGTGGTAAATAATGAGCTTTCAAATCAGTTTTCAGTCCGCGGTGGAGGGTTCAACGAAAATCTGTTTTTCATAAATGGATTCGAGATTTTTCTCCCCATCCGCCCGCGCACGGGTGAACAGGAAGGCCTCTCGCTTATTAATCCAGACCTTGCCGAACGACTGACGCTCTTTACGGGCGGCTTCCCTGCCAGATACGGTGGCAAACTCTCATCCGCCGTGGACGTTCGATATCGAAAGCCTCAGCGCAGCTCAGACAGCCTCCGCGTTTCTGCCTACGCCTCCATGTTGGACTATGGCATATCCGCCGGATCATCGGAAAAGAACGGGCGCCTCGGATGGCTCCTCGGCGCCCGTAAAGCGCGGGCTCGTCACTTTTTTGCCACCCAGGAGCTGAAGGGCGAGTATCAACCCGATTACACAGATCTACAGGCGTACGTGGGCTACGAGCCCGCGCGAGGACATGAAATTGAATTCCTCGGTATGATCGCTGAAAATGAATTCCGATTGGATCCTTCCTCCCGTAAAACCTTTTTTGGAACGCTGAGCCAGAATGAAGCCCTAGCTCCATCGAATCTGCAGTCTCTATGGATTCGATTTGATGGAGACAATCAGGAAATAGATGGGTATTCAACCCGATTCCTAGGATTACGCCTCTCTGACCGATTTTCGAGTCGCCTACGCGCCGAACATGATTTTTCCAGGTTCACTAGTACGGAAACTGAATCATTGGATTTGTCTGGGACCGCCGTCTTATTTCAGGTTGACCCCACTTCTGATAATCCTGAAGATGGAGAAGGCCTCTTCCCAACGGGATCCAGTCGGCAAGAAGACTTTGCTGACAACCAAATCCAAGCCACCACCCTTACCGGTTCCGGAAGATGGTATTTGACGGGCCAACGGCATGCCTCTGAAGGCGGATACTCACTTCGAAACCTGCGCTTCGAAGATCGGCTATCTGAAAAATCAGTCGTCGTTGGGCGAGCCACCAATGGAGATATCGTTCGCATTGTGGCCGACAGTCTCAATGATACAGCTTCCTTTGATGCCTGGCAGGCTGCGATTTACGCTCAAGATGCTTTTGACGTCTTTAGTGATGATCCGGGTAAATTGGTGATCACAGCTGGACTTCGTGCAGACCACTACTCGTTTACCGATGAATGGACTATTTCGCCGCGGATCTCCTTTACCTATCAAGCTAACCCGATAACCACGTATTTCGGATCTGCTGGTGTGTACTACCAAGCACCCACCTACCGAGAGTTGAGAGGAAAACCAGCGGTCGGTGAGACGATTCTTGGCGCCCTAAACGAAAACCTTTCGTCACAACAATCTGTACAAATTGTGCTCGGCGGTGAGTATTTCATTCCCTCAAAGCGTTTTTATATCCGAGGAGAGTCCTATCTGAAGCGGATTTCGGAGCTGATTTCTTACGACATCGAAAACGTGCGCGTCTTGTACTCAGGTGAGAATGATGCCGATGGCCTCATGTACGGGCTCGATCTTCAATTGCGGGGCGAACTCGTTCCCGGATTAGAGAGCTGGTTGAACTATTCCTATTTGAAGGCGACCGAGACCTTTCGATCCGATTTTCTCACTGATCGCAATACAGGCAGCATTTCACGCCCGACCGACCAACGGCACACCGTCTCTCTTTTCGTACAGGACTATATTCCGTCAGATCCTACGTGGAAGCTCCATCTGCGAACGCTTTATGGCTCTGGCTTGCCTTATACGCCCCCCGTTCCCGGCGAACAGATTGGGAATCTCCTGGTCCAGGCACCCGGTGACCGGTTTTCAGCCCGATATACCCGCTTTTTCAGGTTTGACATTGGAGCCACCAAGTTCATCACTCCATCACGCACAGGATCCAATCTCGAGATTACCCTTACGGCCGAAATCTTAAATCTGTTCAATATGGTAAATACGGTCAGCTACTCCTGGATTCCGGATGCATCGGGCATTTGGCAACGCATTCCAACTCGTCTCACGCCCCGCACAGCAAATGTGCGCCTATCTGTTCGATTCTAATTCGATCCGTCTGCACGTTCAATTCGAGTTCCAAAGGCGACACCAGCGTCCTTTTGCCATGCTTTAAGCTCGGCTAGAAGCGCTGCCGTCTTTTGGGGATAGACACCCGAGACGTCCATAGACTCAGAAAGATCATCGGCAATATTGTACAGCTCCACGCTACCAGCTTCGAAAAACTGGATCAGCTTCCAATCACCCTTTCGAATGGCTCCACCCGGGCTTCCCCCTTGATTGCCATAGTGAGGGTAATGCCAGAATAAAGACCGATCATCGGCTGATGCGCCGGCCAGAACACCCGTAATACTCACACCATCCGTCATGAGTCTAGGTAGATCAGCTATTTCAAGCATGGTCGGTAAGAAATCAGTACTCATGACCTGCTCATCCGAAACGGTTCCGGCACGCGTCACACCCGGCCATTTTACGATGGTGGGCTCTCGAATCCCCCCTTCATAGAGCCATCCCTTCCCCGCCCGAAGAGGTAGGTTCGATGTGGGGTGTCCTTCTGATGTACTCAATCCGCCGTTGTCCGAGGTGAAGATGACGACCGTATTTTCAGCGACCCCCGCCTCATCTAACGCGGTCATTACCATGCCTACTGCGGTATCCATGGCTTCAACCATTCCGGCATACACTGGATGAGTTTGATTCAGCCGCACTTTTCGTTTCCCTTCCTGACCCCAAGTCTCCTCTGGAGCACCTTTTGCCTCATATTTGGCTCGCAGCTCGGGTGTTGTTAACAGCGGCGTGTGTACCGAGTAAAAGGAAAGGACGGCTAAAAAAGGGCCTTCTACACTCTCCTTGATAAATGAGGCCGTCTCAGCGCCAAGTCGAATGGGTAGATATTCTCCATCTGGACCGTCATCCAAGCGAGGATTACCAAATGGTGAGAAATACTTGTCTCCTCCATAGGGTCCCCCTCTTTCATGCCCCCCTTTGTTGACATCAAATCCGTGATCTTCTGGGTATGACCCCTCATTGCCCAAATGCCATTTCCCGGCAAAAAACGTCCCGTAACCCGCCTCGCCAAACGCTTCCGCCATGGTCGTCTCTGATGCGGGTAGCTGATCGATATATTCCGCCGGATAAAGCACCTTATTCTTGAGGTAATTAGGGCCAACGGTACTCGGTTGAGGGGCTCCAAAGTAGTCGGTGGTATGTAACCGTCCCGGATATTTTCCCGTCATTATGCTCGCCCGCGTTGGGCTACATACTGGAGCCGCGGCATACGCTTGGGTGAGTCGAATTCCGTCCGCTGCGAGCCGGTCAATGGAGGGCGTTTCGTAGAATGAATCCGGGTTATTAGCTCCGATATCCATGTACCCAAGATCATCCACTAAGATGAAGACGAAATTGGGTTTAGGCTCAATCGATGTTGAGGAGCATCCCTGTAGAAGAACGATCGCCGATATGAGAACGGCCATAAAATGGGTTCTTCGATGACCTACCTGCTTAATTTTCGAGTCCATGCTGTTGTACGTAAGATCGAGAGCCGTTTCATCCAATATACCGGTCAGCTAAACCAAATAATCTCCAGGGGTGATCGGGACTTTCGCTGAAATCAAAATGTCTTTGGTGATCATCTCACGAGGCATCCAGAAGTTACTCCCCTCTTTCGTAATGATGGATAAATGGCGCACATCGGGCCTACCATTACGTTTTATAAGGAAATGAGGACCTCTTTTCGGCAGCCTGCAGCCTCCTATTTCGGCTAGTGATGTTGCAATGACATCGGTGAGCCCCTCTAAAGGAGCAACCAACCCTCCCCTCTCATGAAAGCACTCACATATTCTTTCCTCAGCGTCATACTCATCGCTGGTGTCTCTTTTCTGGCTATTTCCAAAGAGCCGGAAGCCCCAGCTCCAGAGAACTACCCTCCGATTGTCGGTGATGAATCCAGACTTGCAATGGCTAGCATTCAACCGCGGCTAAATTTGAGTCAAGCATACCAAGCGGAGTTTAATGCTAATTTTGAAATCGCCTCAGAATACTTCCTAATCTCACTCGAGAGAGCCATAATCACGGGGGAAGATATAGAGTTGGTAGCCTCACTTTCTGGAGTTTTAAAACTGTTTGCGACATCAAGGGATTCCGAAAAAATTGATAGTCTTCGCAAACAAATTAGTTTGGAATCTTCGATCTCAATTCCCCTCAGGTCTATTTTAAATCATCTATTTAAAAGTGGCTATGCACGAATGGACCTATCAAATGGTAAATATCGCGAAGCAGAGCTTCTAATAAACGATTGTCTAGACTTTTTCGCGCCGCATAGGCATATCTATCCTGAAATTTATGGGGATCTGCTTCATCTAAAAGGACTGAACTTGCATGAACAAAACCTTCTAGAGCAAGCACTTGGCTACTACAATCTTGCTCTAGAATTTAGACGAGGAAATGATTCAATTGATCATGTAAAGAGGGCAGCAACATTAAACAATATTGGAAACGTCTATTGGAAATATGGCGACTACAAAAGAGCTCTGTCCTTTCATCAAATGTCACTTGAATACAAAAGTGCTCACCTAAACGAACAGCATCCCGACATTGCCACCTCCCACAATAATATTGGGGTACTACTTAATGATCTCGGGCAGCATAATCAGGCACTCAAGTATCATCAAATCGCCCTTGAGCACCGCCGCCAAACTCTGGGGAGTCATATTAGCGTGGCTCATTCTTTGCATAACATTGGGAAGTCGTTTTTCTTTCTCGATCAAGTAGAGGAGGCGCTTGAGAGCCTCGAAGAGGCGCTTGAGATAAAACTACTCCTGCTAGGAGAAGAACACTCGACCTACATTAACAGCCTTAGCTTCCTTGCTAATATATATTCGCACAACGGTAATTTTAAACGTTCAGATTCATTGTAAAATAAAGCAATGTTTTTGTGTAGGAATAGAATATCCGATCCTTGTTCATATATAAACCATTTAATACCTACCAATTTGGTAAGAAAAGGATTTATCACAAAAGCGATTTCTTTCGAGAATGAGTCAAACAAAAGTAAATCACTTTCCAACGATATTATCGACATCGAGCGGGGCAAGCAGTTGCGCGAGTTCGCTGAGGCCCTCAGCAGAGTTGGTGACGACTCTCTTGCTATTGTGTATGCCGACAGATCAATCTTCGCCTCCACTGGAGTTCTCAGGGGGAAACTAGATAACTCTTTCTTTCGAGAACACCGTTTTTTTAACCTGAGTGATGTGCTTTCCGCACTTGGACTCATATCCGATAGCTTTGCTGCGCTAGCTCAACAGCATCATAACTCTTCTTTTCTCATATCAGCAAATGAAGCAGATGAAGTGGCATTGCTTGTATTAGATGAGTCTATGTCAAATCCATATGCAGAAATCACTGGTGGGGCAATTGAACAAGAATCAACCACCGTCACTCAGAGGTCACTCAACAACCTGATTGTATTGTATAGGTACACACAAGAGGACATATACCTCTACCGCGCATTGGAGATCGCAAATTACAGTTCAATCTGGCTACTTCAGACACAGCTCAACGAGCTTGATGCAATGAATAAAGCTGGTGCACCGATAGAGACGATAGAGGATGCTAAATCTATCATTTCCAAGTTGGTCGATTCAAAGCGGAAAGAATATTCCTGGCATGAACTATCTGATTCAACTCATCAATACAAAACGGATCAGTTCCATTGGCGACAAGAGCTAGCAGTCTTAAAATCCAAACTGTCTAATACTTATCCCCTCTACAGGGATTTCAGAAGTTCAAGAACTAGTTACTATACTAATAGCACGATTGATTACTTGACATTAAACAAGGCTAATTTATTACAATATTTCTCATCCAATGATTCGCTATACGTATTAATTGCAGGTAACAAATCAGTTGCTCTCGAAAACTTGGGTTTAGAAAGTGAAATCAAAGAACAAGTTGATGCTCTTTTGAATGCTATGAATCCCAGTCTTGCAACGGATTTTGTAGTCCCCAGCGAGACTATATACCGACGTTTATTTTTCCCATTGCAGCCCCACCTAACAGAGTCTCGAATTGTTGTAATACCAAATAAAACCACACAAACCATCTCGTTTGAGAGTCTTATTTCTGATAAAAAATCAATACAAGGGCCATATACATATTTAATCTCAGACTACTCTTTTTCGTACTCTTACTCCGCTTCGGCATTCACTGATCAAGAATCCGTGGTTAGCCGTCAATATGAGAAAGACATTCTAGCTATCGCACCAGTTTTTGACTCAAAACACACTCCGAGTGCTTCCACTCTTAGATTTCTTTCATCTTTTTACGACAATGAAGGAAGTATGGGCAACTCAGTGGAACCATTAGCTGGTACTATTGATGAGGTATCAATGCTAAAAAGCCTTTTTGGTGAGAAAAAATCAAATCGAACCATATCAGGTAAATCAAATTTCTGGTTGCGTGATTCCGTTTCTGAGTTCGATTTCAAAAATCAATCCCTGGACGACTATCGAATATTACATATTGCTACCCACAGTTTTTCCTCAATCAAAACCCCATTGGAATCTGGCATTTTACTCAACGTGTCAGAGTCACACCCTGAGGATGGCATATTATACGCGAGTGAAATATTTAGCCTAAACCTTAACCCTGAACTAGTCGTCCTAAGTTCTTGTGACACTGCCAGAGGAAGTAACAAGGCCCAGTCAAGCCTTTCTGGATTCATTCACGGTTTTCTATTTGCTGGTGCAAAAAACATAATAGCATCAATTTGGCCTTCTGACGACGTCGGGAGCAGAGTATTTATGCAGCACTTTTATTCAAATTATTATCCAAGTGCCAATATTCCCGTATCGATTAGAAAGGCTAAACTTTATCTACTGAATGATCCAGGGCCGATTTCACATCCTTACTACTGGTCTGGGTTCATACACATCGGCCCACCTGCTTAATCGCTACCGATTCCCTGAGGCCATTTGAGAAGACCGGGGGTCACTACGAAGCTTGAGCATAGAGACTATTCCAACAATTGGCCCAGGTATGAGAAGAAGGAAGACCCACTCGAATCCGACCTTATCGATTAAAATGGGTGTTAATTGAAGCGTCACCAAGGTGAGGAGAAAACCTAGGCTGGTTTGGACCTGAAGTGCCGTGCCTACATATCGTGAGTCTGCCAATTCTGATACAGCTGCACTGAACTGGGCAGAGTCCGCTATTACAGCCACTCCCCAGATGAGGCAGACCATAGTCAGAAGAATGGGCTGATTCAAAAAAAGACCTGCAATGAGACAACAGGTGCCAGAGACTCCGAGAGCGATACTCGTAATGCGGGTGCGGCCAATCTTGTCCGCCCAAATACCGGCGAGGAACGAGCCGGCCCCTCCTGCTGAAAAAACACCAAATGCAGCAAGTCCTGCGGCTGTATCGCTGTATCCAGCAGCACGGTAGCTTACAAGGAGCATGACGGGCACCCAAGCCCACATAGCGTACAACTCCCACATATGCCCGAAATAGCCGAAGTTGGCCAGCCGTGTAGGCCGGTCCGTGAGCCCGGAAGTAGCTTGACGCCAGTCGAACTGGGAGGTTTGACCTAGATGCGGGCCAGACTGAATCAGAAATAGCGCAATGGCTGCAGCAATGAGTGATTGGACTGACGTTCCATACAGTACCTGATGCCACATAGGAAGCGCTGTCGATGTAGCGGAAAGGGCTTTAAGTAAATGAGGCATACCGGAGCCCAGTGTAAGTGCAGCGACCAGCATGCCAATGCACTTACCCCTGTCTTCCTTACACCAGCTGGCCATAATCTTCATTCCGGGAGGATATACTCCCGCTAATATGGCCCCCGTCAGGAATCGAAATACCAGAGCCGATTCAGGCCCCTTAGAAAAAAGAGGGATACACGCATTGAAGACGGCGCCGAGGGTGGCGCTGAAGGCGACCACACGAGGCGCGGAAAAGCGGTCCGAGAGATTGAGGATAGCACTGAATAATGCTCCAGCTACAAATCCCAGTTGTACACTCATCGTCATCCAAGCTTGCATGGACGTCGATAGACTCCACTCTTCAGCAAGTTGAGGCACGACGGCCGAAGCGGAAAACCACAAAGACATCGACAGCAGTACGGCTGTCGCAAGGAAAAACATATTCCTGGTTTTCACGGAAAGACTGTGTGGTGTTGAAAAGGGTTGTTTTTCAGATGCCTCATAATATTAAAAAGAGGCGGCGAATGGCGATTTAAATCACCATCTTCGCCGCCCCTTGGTGTCAGGAGATAGTTGGGGCTATCATCCTTCGGGTTCGATGTGTAACCCGAATTTTACACTGAAATAAAGCTCACCGGCCCGATGGCTGTGCCACAGCTGGCGCAGGTAGTGGCTTCCTAGGAAGCTTTTCGTCACGCTCAGATGTGTGATAGGCAAATGCAGCGATAATCGTAGCAGCCTGTTTCAAGTCATCCGGAATCGTGTGATCGTATACGTCCATATTTGAATGATGTGTTTTCGGGCTGTAGGCAATCCGATCCTGAATGAACTGGAAGCCAGGAAGTCCCACCCCATCGAACGCAAGATGGTCCGTACCACCTGTACCATTCATCGTGAGCGTAGCAGCATCTAGATCGTGGAATGGAGATAACCACTGACGGAAAATGGGGGCCACACCTTCGTTACCTTGCATATGTACACCTCGGATTCGACCCGTTCCGTTATCCATATTGTAGTAGGCCGAAAACTTATCGTAGTCATCCAGGAAGGTCGTTGGCGGCTGTCCGCGTCCTGCAGACTCAGCAAAATTACTAGTCACGTATGCTCGAGATCCTAGCAAGCCTTGCTCTTCACCCGTCCACAATGCAATGCGAATAGTGCGACGAGGCCCAACGCCTTTTTCAGCGTATACATTTTTAAGGATGCGCATGGCTTCCATCATAGCTGCTGAACCTGAAGCATTGTCCGTTGCCCCGGTGCCTGCATGCCAAGAATCATAGTGAGCACCTAGCATGACGATTTCATCACCGATTTCCGGGTCTGTACCGGGAATTTCAGCAATGATATTGTATTCCATGAGGTCATCATCCTTGAATTCGACCTTCAAATCGACATGTACTCGTACTTCGATGCCTTTTTCCATCATGCGCAGCATCCGGTTATAGTGCTCAACGGCCACTGTAAACTGCGGCGGGGTATCCGGGGCATCCATATGCTGTGCACGCGGCCCACCAAATCCGGCTGCAGGATCACTTGGAACAGCAGCGCTAGAGACGAAGATCGTACCGTAGTCTCCTTTCGAGCCACGATCCAGAACGGCGATGGCTCCTTCCGTTAGAATGAGATTACGAAAAGCTGTGGAGACCTCGCGGTTTCCACGACCGAATCGCCTTCTATTTCCAGAAGCAGGTTGAGGAGCAGCATTTGCCATATCCAACAGAGCAGAATCGCTGTGGCGATTAGCAATTGCTTCAAAAGGCTCTTCCGTTTCGCGTATTTGCTGTGTAAGGATGACTTTGCCAGCTAGTTTCCCTCGAAACGCTTCCACTTCTTCCATCGTCTCGGCTGATACCAAGACCACTTCTCCTTCCACATGTCCATCCGTTCCAGGAGACCATGCTTTCGGATAGGCCGTTAGCGTAAACATACCGTAATCCGATCTTGCTTCAATATTGAAATGCTTGAGCGTCCATCCTCTTCCAAAGGGACCCCACTCTTCGCGATGGGCGTTTTCCAGACCCATTTCAGTAAACGTCTCAAGCGCCCAATCCGATGCGGCATCGAGCTCAGGTGATCCTGTAAGACGAGGTCCGAAAACGTCAGTCATCCAGGACATATAGTTCATTACGTTGCTATTTTCCAATCCCTCAGTACGAATCATATCGACCACTTCTTGGTCGACTGGCTCTAATGTGTTCTGGGCAGATACGGGTAGAAGCACAAACGAGAAGAGCGCGAAAAACGCGATAATCAGACTTCGTTGAGCGGTATGGATCATTTCTTGGCGGAGAGTTGATTCAAAAAACAGTTTATACGGGTTAGACGGTCTCTAGGGTGATTTCATTCCACTTTTCCGTACCTGTCATGATATTCCCAGAAAGAGTTTCGATCATAAAAAAGGCGCGGCGGTTGAGAGATCTCACCCGCCGCGCCAAAAACCAATACCTGATGTTCAATCAGCGACTAGTCGTCGTCTGCATCAAGCATCTCTTCGATGCGAGAAGACAGATCACGCAAGTGAAGTCGAGTCATGGAATCACGTGTTCGAGATGCCGCACGATCTAGCTGAGACTGCATTGTCTCTAGTTCACCCATTGCAAGCATTCTCAAGTCGGACTGCATGGAGTTGACGCTCTGGTATCCGTAATCGGCCAAAAAGCCCGTCGCAGAGAAATTAACATCCATCAAGTTACCCACTGCAGTGACATAACCACGCTGCAGGTTTCTCCGATATGAATCCACCGAGGAAGCACTAGCTAGCTCGGAAAAAATAGATCCGCGCATATCGCCGAACAGATCAGTAACACTGTACTGATCGCTTCCCCAACGTGCTTCGCCTTCCATCATGCGTGCAAGTTTCTGAGTATCGAGGAGACGACTAACACCGCCTACCTGATAGCTTCGAACACGATTAACAATACCGTTTCCTTCAATCAACTGAAGAATATCTTCCCGGATCATCCACTCTGGTGTGGTGAATACTTCGTCTGCCATCCACTGTACAGCGCGAGCTTGGCGCTCTTTGGGGACTGGAGAATAAACAGTGCCCATTTGGTCAGTTGTTTTGAGCTGCTCGTAAACTCCACCGACATTTGAGGATACGTGACCAACATAGCGGCTGTACTGTCCTCCAACATTGGAATACAGCTCTTTCAGCTGAGCGTAATCTTTGGCTTCTTCTTCTGTCCAATCAATCAGCTTGTCCAGAATGCGCTGCAAGTTTAGAATACCAAGATGAGAAGCTTCCATTTCGTCATTAGAAATGTTCTCAGTCTGCACACGAGGATCGCCAAAACCACTTCCAAACCACATGGCAGGATCGTCAGAACGGTCTTTTACCCACTGGTTTAGAATCTGACGTTCTTCTTTTGGTGTGCGATCGCCATCGAACCAAGAGTATGTCCATTTGCCGGCCCAATCATCATACTCGCCAACAAGGGCGCTGTACTGCGTGACGCCGTCTTCTGGCTGAGCGACGTAGTTAAAGCGGGCATAGTCCATAATAGATGGAGCTACACCGTGCGTACTCGTAAATTCAGGGTCACGAAGCTGGTCAACCGTGTAGGCATAGGAAGAACCCATGTTGTGCTGGTAACCGAGTGTATGACCTACTTCGTGAGCAGACACGAATCGGACTAACTCAGCCATGACATCGTCTTCAAACAAGACTTTCTGAGCAGACGGGTTCACGGCTGCTGTCTGGATCATGTACCAGTTACGTAGCAACTGCATCACATTGTGATACCAGTTGATATCACTTTCTAAGATCTCTCCAGAGCGTGGATCACTTACGTGAGGACCGTTTGCGTTTGGAATTGGAGAAGCTAAGTATCTAACAACAGAATAACGTACGTCTTCTGGGCTCCAATCTGG
>DKOG01000163.1 GCA_002469915.1 Bacteroidetes bacterium UBA7368 | reverse complement strand
TATAGCCTAAAAGGACCTTCAAAAGAAAAGGGGCGGGTGGCAATAGCCACCCGCCCCTTTTTTCTTACTACCGTATGGCTTATCCAACGCCAATCAGCTCTACGTCAAAAATAAGCGTAGCATTTGGGCCAATTACCCCGCCGGCACCATATGCACCATATCCCATTTCCGGGGGAATGGTCAATCTTCTCATGCCACCGATCTTCATTCCAGCAAAGCCTTGATCCCATCCCTGAATGACTCTACCGCCACCAAGAGGAAAGGAAAAGGTCTGACCACGATCGACTGAACTATCGAACTTGGTACCCTTGTTATCTTCGGCGTTAACGTCGAACAACCAACCAGTATAATGTACTTCGATGTTCTTCCCAGAGACAGCTTCTGCGCCTTCTCCTACAACTAGATCATCGATTATTAATTCGTTACTCATTGCTTTCTGCCTCCTCGGCGGTTTCATTTTCTGCTGCGGCTGCAGCGGCGACTTCTGGATCGATTACGTTAAATAACTCAACATCAAAAATCAGTGTTGAGTTAGGTGGAATAACCCCTAGATCCCGATCTCCATAAGCAAGATTTGGCGGAATCGTCAGTCGACGTTTGCCCCCAACTTTCATCCCTGGAATTCCTAAATCCCAACCGGGAATGACACGGCTTCTTGCAATCGGCAAACCAGCCAGCATTTCGCCACGATCTACCGAGCTATCAAATTTGGTCCCTTTGAAATCCGTAGAATCGGCGTTGTACAGCCAACCTGTATAGTGCACGTCAAGTAGCATGCCTGGCGTGGCTTCAGCACCGTCTCCAATAGCCAAGTCTTCAATTTCCAAGTCTCCACCTAGATCGACAACCTCAAACAATTCGATCTCAAAAAGCAGTGTTGAATTTGGCGGAATAGGGCCACCTTCGCGATCGCCGTAGGCAAGCTCTGGAGGAATAACCAGTTCACGTTTTCCGCCGACTTTCATTCCTGAAACACCTTGGTCCCAACCAGGAATAACCTGTCCCAGACCGATAGCAAACTGGAATTGCTGACCGCGATCCACCGAACTATCGAATTTCGAACCTCTGTTTCCGGTTGAATCAGGCGCATACAGCCATCCTGTGTAATGCACGGATACCTGCGACCCAAATCCGGCTTCTATGCCTTCGCCGACAGCGATTTCAGTAATCTGAACTTCGGGTTCGGCAACATTGGCACCGCAAGCGGTGAGGAAAATCACCATCAGGGCCAGTATCGGCGTCCTTTTCAGTTTCATGAGCGTCTTTAATTAGTTTCAAAGCGCTCATGTACGGCTTTCCACCTTCCTTGTTCACGTCTTAATACGTAACTCACATCAGGTAAAAGCCTCTCATCAAAGTTCGCGCACCCACACATTGCGATAGCTAGTCGGATTTCCATGGTCTTGAAGCTTGATCGATCCCGCTCCATGTGGAATGTATTCAGGAAGGCCGATGTAGGCCGTATCACCTTTTACTTCGACATGATTCTGAACCAACACCCCATTGTGGAATACCGTCACAAAAGCAGGCCGGACTAGGTCGCCATCTCCGGCAAAGACAGGGGACGAAAACACGATGTCATATACCTGCCAGACACCTGGGCCTCGGGAAGCATTAACAAGTGGGATGTGCTGCTTATAGACTGAAGCAGCCTGTCCGTTTGGATACGTCGTGTTATCGTAGGAATCCAATACTTGAACTTCGTATACCTCGTGGAAGAAAACACCACTGTTTCCCCTCCCCTGTCCGTCTCCCTCGACCTTAGCAGGCGTCCTCCACTCTATATGAAGTTGTACATCGCGAAACTGCTGCCGAGTGCGGATATCACCCACTCCAGCAGAAACCGTCATGGCGCCTTCAGCAACCACCCATCCCGCATTACCACCACGCACGGACTCCCACGCATCCAAATTAGACCCATCAAATAGTACAATGGCGTCTGAAGGGGCGGAAGTGCCCGTGCCCGGCTCAACGATGGCCGGAACCGGCTCCCATTGTTCTGTCAGTTCTGGATGCCACTCCTGAGCTAGCGCAGATAGGGGTAATAACAGTGCAAAAAGTACGAGTGTCAGTCTAAAAGAGATGAATCTGGATAATCCCATGGAGTGCGGTCGTTCGGTATAATCAAAATAGTAGCGGCAAGAAAGTCTACTTCTATATATAGGATGAATCCAGCATTGGCAAGCGCCGCTATCAATTCAGGATGTGTTTCAAGGTCGAATGCAGCATAGACTCATTGAGTTTAACGCATATTATCCGTTATTTGGGCATCCCTCACACACTTCAGGATTATGGTCGGTACGAAACTCTCCCACTATACCATCGACGCCGAAATAGGCCGCGGTGGCATGGGCATTGTGTATAAAGCAACCGATACGAAGCTAGACCGAACGGTTGCGCTCAAGCTGCTCCCATCGACCGCCTTGACCAATCAGGACGACCGGACTCGTTTTTATCGAGAGGCAAAAGCTGCTGCACAACTCCATCATCCTCACATTGCCAGCATTTTTGAAATCGATGAGGCGATTCCAGAAGGATCCAGCAGTGATGATTTAAGGCCATTTATCGCCATGGAGTTCATTGATGGACAACCCCTTGAAACGCGGATCAAGGAAGGCCCCATGGTCATTGAGGAAGCCATTCGTATTGCCACCGAAATTGCGGAAGCCCTCAAAGAAGCCCATGAAAAAGGCATTGTGCACCGGGACATCAAGTCAGCCAATGTCATGCTCGACAAAAATGCCCGAGCCAAAGTGCTAGACTTCGGATTAGCCAAAACGGCTCAGTCGACCATGCTAACCCGAATGGGCTCAACCATGGGAACGATAGCCTACATGAGTCCCGAGCAGGCACGGGGTAACGAAGTGGATCACCGCACGGATCTGTGGGCGCTTGGCGTCGTGATCTACGAAATGATTACCGGCACACTGCCGTTTGGAGGAGATTACGAACAAGCGATCGTGTATTCGATCATGAATGAGGAGCCCAAGCCATTGACGGCATTGCGTACGGGCGTACCAATGGACTTGGAATGGATCACGAATAAGCTTTTTGCTAAAGAAGCGTCCTCTCGATATAACTCTGCAGCAGATCTCATTGTGGACTTAAAGAACGTAGTTCATCGTCCCTCAAGAGTGTCTAGTATTTCAGCTTCGGCCCACCACACACTCGCTCAAGAGCCAGAGAAAAAGACCACCTTCCCTTCCTGGATGGCCTACGCCTTGGGCGCCTTACTGCTTACAGGCGGGTTCATTGCAGGATCATTGACGGGATCCCCACCCGCTCCTGAATCACAGGATTCCTTTCGGTTCACGCTGACTTTTCCAGAAGTCAGAGAGGCAGGGTACCCTGATTTTTCGCCTGATGGTCAGTATGTGGTCTTCAACGGAGTGGATACGTCATCCGGAATGATCGGACTCTTCCGTAGAGATTTGAGGGCAGGAGAAACTCTCAAAATAGCAGATTTAGACGAAATGTCGGCAGTCGAATATTCGCCTGACGGAGAGACTCTTGCTGTTGCGAGTACAACATCCCTATATCTGTACTCCCCGTCTGGGCAACTACTGTCCACGCTGGATGGGGCTGCTAACTCAGATATCGAGTGGTCTTCCAATAACTCCATTTTAATCGACCCCCAAAACGGTGTCATTCGTGAACTGTACCTAAATGGAGATCCGTCTTCTGTTGTAGCATCACCGGATACGTTGAAGGGCGAGCGTTTTTATTGGTGGCCCAAGCTCCTTCCTGATTCCAGATACGTTTTGTACACGGCCATTATGGACGCCGCCGACCAAGAGAGTGAGATTCGTGTAGTAGATCGAGATACGGGTGAATCAACCTTGGTAATTAGCGGAGGTCTTCATGCCAAATATGCACCAAGCGGTCACCTCATTTATTCCTTGTGGGATAGCGATCAGATTGTAGCCCAACCCTTTGATTTGGCCACCCTTTCCATGACGGGACCTAAAGTCAACTTGTTTAATGCAAATATGCATTCGGTCTTATATCACCCAAATCATTGGATCATCTATCAACCCGAACCGCAAGAAGAGAGTTTTAGAGCCTGGAAGCTCAATGATCCGGATAACGCTCCCGTTACCCTCACGTCTACAAGCAGCACAATTCTCGGCGTCTCCGGAAAGGGCACAGTAGTTACCGTTAGAGATGTCGGCGAGAACTCGATGGAGATGCTGATTTCGGATCCCTACACATCGTATGAAGAGGTCCTGATACAGGAACCTCTAATTGAAGAACCGACGTTTTCTGCGTCTGAGGACCAAATCGCCTACGTCACAGATAGGAATGGGGAAGAATATATTGAGATCATTTCGGTTTCTGATCCAACTCAACGGCGTTCGTTTCCAATGGGGAACAGGGAAAGCATCGCCATTAACGACTGGACACCTGACGCTAACTTTTTGCTGATCTCATCATCGTCTTTTGAAAGTGATGCGCAGCGCTTCGGGCTACTGGACCTCAATACGTCTGAATTTACCCCGTTTCTGGATCAGCGCCTGGAGGCGTTAAATGGGCAGTTTAGCCCCGATGGTCAACGGGTAGCCTACACCCACATTGTGAACGGGAATGCTCAGGTTTCCGTTTCGCCCCGGAATGGAATAGGACGACTGTCCCTTGATGGAGACTTTTTTATCCTAGAATCCTGGACGACAGATTCAAAGGCTCTGTTGCTCAATGACTACAACGAAAACAGGTTACTGCAGCAAAGTCTGTCTGCTTCAGGGCGGGTTAGTGTTTTTGGAGAGCCTACTCTTCTCTATGAATCAGAATATTTCTATAGTGGTCACATGCTTGATTCCGGAGAAATACTCATTTTCGAATCGGAAGAAGACCCTGACATGTATCACAATTTTAGTGTGATCACCGGAGCAGACCAGTTTTTAAAATCTATCGCCCCACCAAGATGAAAAATCATATTAGTTTTATAGGTCTCTCCCTGTTGGTGCTTTCAGCCTGTTCGTCGCCAGCCTTTGACGTCAGAGAAACGACCGTCTCTGACGTCCATACAGCTTTCGAAGCCGGTACCCTTACAGCGCAGCAGTTAACAGAGTTATACCTAGAACGCATCGCCGAATATGATGATACGCTTAATGCATTCATCATTTTAAACGAGCGTGCTATCGCTTCGTCTGCCAAATTAGACGAAGAATTTAGGCGTACCGGTGTTCTTAGGCCCCTGCACGGAATTCCAGTCGTCATCAAGGACAATTATGATACTTTCGACCTGCAAACTACTGCCGGTTCGAAGGCCCTCGAAGGGCTCCTTCCGCCTGACGATGCTTGGCAAGTCGCACGACTTCGAGAGGCAGGAGCCGTGATTCTCGGAAAAACGAATATGGCTGAATGGGCCTTTTCTCCTTTCGTAACGGTTAGCTCTATCGATGGCACCACCCGCAACCCCTATGATTTATCCCGCGTGCCCGCTGGTTCAAGTGGAGGAACCGCAGCAGCCGTTGCCGCTAACCTAGGATTGATCGGACTGGGCACTGATACCGGGAATTCGATTCGCGGGCCATCGAGCCACAATGCGCTCGTTGGAATCCGTTCAACCATGGGACTCACGAGCCGAGATGGCATTGTACCGCTCTATTTGCGCAACGACATTGGTGGCCCGATGGCCCGCACCGTTGAGGACGCAGCGAGAGTGTTGGACGTCATAGCTGGACACGACCCGGCTGATCCCATAACGGCTCGCAGTGAAGGTCAGATGCCTGAAAGCTACTTGGACTATCTAGACCTAGATGGCCTTAAAGATGCCAGAATCGGAGTATTCAGGTGGTATATGCGCCCGGACTCAACTAATGCGGATGTTCTGGCGCGTATGGAAGAGGCCGTTTCGGATCTTGAGGCAGCCGGTGCAATACTTATCGATCCGTTTGATATCCCAAATCTGGAGATGAGCGAGGACATCTGGTGCGAGGTCTTCAAGAACGATGTCGAGCAATACTTTGCTTCCCGTGGGGCATCATTTCCATACGGTACATTGAACGACATCATCGAGACAGGTCTGTACGCCGATTACATCAAAGGCACGCTCGAGTTCACGGCCGCATGGACTGAGCCACCATGCCCTGACCTCTATACTCATCAGCCAAATATTACATTTCGGGAGACGGTGCTCAGCGCAATGGACGTACATGAGTTGGATGCCTTCGTTTACCCAACCTGGAGCTATCCGGCGCGAGAAATTGGTGATTGGGACTCTCCAGCCGGAGATAACAGCCAGTACTTATCTCCGCAGTCCGGCCTCCCTGCCATTCAGGTCCCCATCGGATTTACCGAAGGAGGACTTCCCGTTGGGATGACCTTTATCGGAAGACTCTTCGCAGAACCAGATTTGATCAGGTTTGCCTACTCGTACGAACAGGCCACCCAACGAAGAAAATCCCCGGACCTGTTCAACTAACGTTGCGAGAAAAACACGTGCCTAACTCCGAGTATCAAAACGGGTAACAAGAAGACCACCCAGTAGAGCCAAGTTAGCGTGCCATAGCCTTTTGCGATTAGATCTACGATTCCTATCGCATCAGCCAAAAAGATGGCGATGAGTAACAGAATAGCTGCAATACCTATTCTCAATCCGCGAGGCATTTCTTTGCCTTTCTGGTGATATACCCCGGCAATGCGCTCGTTGAATCCGTGAATAACACCTACCCCTGTCTCAATCAGGGTGCCAAAAAGTACGATCTGAAACAACACTCGAAGCCATGGCCACCCGAGTGTGGTCAACAGGAAGTCTACTGGTATGGACTCTCCAAGGACCTCAGGATATACCGCCAGCATTCCTACAAACACAAACAAAGCAGGAATCATACCTAACATCCCTGCAATGAGTCCGGACGTCATGGCTTCTTTTCGTGTTTCAAGATGACGCAATACAAAGAACGCAGCAGGAGCGAGGCCCACATTGTACCCGGCGTACTTGATGCCGCTCATGACCCAGTTTGACTCGGGATCGAATTGGACGATAACCTCCCCTATGCGATCGCTAAACATGAACAGTGCGGCGGCGATGACACCAAAGAAAGTCAGATATAAAACGACGGACCAGAGAGAAAATACTTTTTCAATGAGCTCGTTTCCGTAAAAGGACATCCAACCCACAGCTGTAATCAGCACGATAATACCGGCGAGTTCAGGCCAGCCTAGCATGCGATTCAGAAGCTCTCCAGCGGCTGACCCCATGACTGAAACGATCAGTACGAGCATGGCCAGGTAGGTTATCTCGAAAGCAAACCAGGCTTTCCCAAGTAGCTTCTGCATGAAGACCCGATAATCAAAGGCATGGAAATGGCGTCCCAATTCAAAGGTGAATGCCAGTACCACACCCATAATGATAGTGGAAACCAACATACCTAAAAGCCCGCCAATAGGCCCCTGACTCATAAACCATTCAATCAATTCACGTCCCGTACCATATCCACCACCAATAATGATGGATTGAAAGACAAAGCCTGGTAGTAGATATTTCTGAAACGTAGCTGATTGAAACATGATGTAGCCTCATCGGGTCGATTATTCGTTTTCTATTTCCACCCCATCCAGTGCATCAATACGAAACGCATCGGAAGCAGTGACCTCGCTAACGTATTCGGTCCAATCTCCAGAAAGAAACCCATTCACATCCGCTAGCATGTTTTCCAGCGCCAAACGCGCGTGAGACATGGCCCACTGTTCGGGCGTATTGGGAGGACGCTTACTTGAAAATATCGCACCTCGTGCCCCACCTACTTTAGAGCCAATCGTATTCGGGTCCCTGTAGATCCCCTGTTTGCCCTGCTCTCCGAAATACAGGTCCTGAAAAGTAGATAGCGAATCAGTTATTGTTTTCCCGTGCTTTTTGAGCTCTTTCGAGGTCTCGTCATCCCGGTCGCCAAGACTCGCATTTACCGTGCTAACGATTTCTTTTGCTTCTCGAACCCGCGACATCATTTTCTCTGCGGCCACTATCATTTTTTCGTACTCAGCGTACATCGCTTGTCGTTCCTTGAGCGCCAAAAGATCTACTTCATATCTAGGATCAGACTCAATGGTGATGGGTGTTTCCGAAGAAGTATCTCCATAGGTGACGCGAACCAAATAGGTGCCCGGAAGAACGGCGGCTCCGCGCGGTTCAGGAGCATTTTTACGAGGTGCCGTCCGGCTTGGACCCCTTACACCTTTTCGATCCATGGACCACCCGGTTCGATTGAGGCCTTTTTTGGCGGGACCATCGAACGTGCGAATTACCTCACCATTTTCGAGGATTTCAATCTTTACTTCGTCCGGTGCTTCGGCCTTCTCTTCGTCCGTGTCATTCTCCTCAGTCGATTCCAGCGAATAGGCATCTGGATTCACCGCATAGGTAATCCGCGCTCCAGCTCCACGATTCTGGCCTGCATAAATGGCATCTGCCTTGAAACGGGTCCCTTCAGCCTGAATATTCGATGCCTGATAGGCTGTTGGAGTTGGAAACACACGTACTGCTTCATCCAGAACGGAAGCCCCTTCGGAGGCCAGTGTGCGGAGGGGACGAATATCATCCAATACCCAGGCACTTCGACCAAACGTTCCTATCACGAGATCCGCCTCGCGCTCTTGAATCGCCAAATCCATTGTTGAAGCAGTCGGATATCCTTGAGTCCACTTGGTCCAGCTTGCTCCATCATCGATGGAAACGTACAGCCCAAATTCAGTCCCGATAAACTCCAGGTTTTCTTCGGTTGGATCCTGGATATAGGAAAGGGCGAATCCGTATACATCGTTCTCATCTACGAGACGCTGCCACGACCGACCCCAATCTCGAGACCGATAAACGTAAGGCTCCCAATTATTCTGGCGATGATCGTCATATACAGCCACAACTTCGGCCGCATTAAACGGAGATGGCTTTAACTGGTGTACCCAAGACTTCTCGGCTACATCATTAACTCGGGACCCAACCTCTGTCCAAGATACACCGCCATCTCGACTCAGTTGAATGTTACCATCATCGGTACCGACCCACAGGATTCCCTCTTCCACGGGTGAGACACCGATGGAAACTATCGTGGTATGATTTTCAGCTTGAGTTGCATCATATGTCAACCCACCTGAAACCATCTGCTTCTGTTTTTCAGGGTCATTGGTTGTCAGATCTGGAGAAATAACCTCCCAACTCATCCCCTTGTTGGTGGATTTGTGTAGATACTGACTTCCGTAATAGATGGTAGATGCGTCATGAGGGCTTTGCGCAAAGGCTGCATCCCAGTTATAACGAAGGAACACGTCTGGATCCGGATGCCGTGGCTTTATACTTGAACTGTTGCCCGTTTCCTTATCAAAGGTGCTTATGGAGCCTCCCTGGCTCATGGCGTATCCATACCGAGAATTATCAGGATCTGGCGAAACATCAAAACCATCTCCAAATGCCACTTCCTGCCAATATGAATTCCTGATTCCGCCCGATCTCAGGACATACCCTGGGCCAACCCAGGAGCCATTATCCTGCATTCCGCCCATCACGTTATACGGAAATTCGTTGTCCACGTTAATATGATAGAACTGCGCTACCGGCAGGTTTTCCACAAAGCGCCATGTCTGCCCCTTGTCCCGCGTTATCGACATTCCACCATCATTTCCTTCAATGATAAAACTTGGATCTGTGGCAGAAACCCAGAACGCATGATGATCTGGGTGAACTCCATTTGACTGATATCCAGGCTGCCACTGACGAAATGACTTCCCGCCATCTTCGCTCACGTATATATAGGTCTCAATTTTGTAGAGCCGGTTTTCATTTTCTGGGTCGACATATATGTCAGCGTAATAGAATGGGCGGCCATTCACATTATTGTCATCGTTGATTTTGCGCCAGGAAGATCCCCCATCGTCTGAACGGTAGAGCGCATTTTTTTTGGCTTCCACCAATGCGTACACCACGTCGGGATTGTTCGTACCGAACGCTAAGCCTATCCGTCCGAGTTCGCCTGTTGGAAGCCCATCATCAGAGGTGATTTCTTCCCAAGTTTCTCCACCATCCCATGTTTCGTACAGTCCAGAACCTTCACCGCCGGAGTGAAAAAACCAGGGCCAGCGACGGAATTCCCACATGGCCGCAAGGATATGATCTGGATTGGACGGGTCCATGACCATGTCCCCAATTCCGGTCTTTTCGTTCACATACAAGACCTTTTCGAGGGTTTTTCCACCGTCTGTGGTGCGAAATACTCCTCGATCCTCGGTTTCTCCCCAAGCTGGCCCCTGAACGCCGATAAGCGCCACATCCGAATTTGTTGGGTCTAGTACGATCCTGTGGATGTTTCTAGAGTCTTCCAATCCCAGGTACGTCCAGGACTGGCCCCCGTCAATTGTGCGGTACAACCCATTCCCGGCAGACTGACTATTGCGAGGATTCCCTTCACCTGCTCCAACCCATACGACATCCGGATTAGCCTGATAAATAGCTACCGCACCAATAGAGTGAGTCGGTTCTTCGTCAAAAATGGGGTCCCATTTTGTACCACCCGAAGTCGACTTCCAGAGACCTCCAGAAGCTGTTCCAGCGTAGATTACATCCGGATTACTGACGATAGCATCAATGGCCGTCACGCGACCACTCATACCTGCAGGGCCAATATTTCGAGGTTTCATCACCTCGAACAGATCCATATCAATTTGCTGGGCAGAACCAGAAACCGCCACGAAAAGAAGCGCAGAAAAGAGAATTAGAAAGCGTCGCATAGTGCACATCGAATATTGAAAAATCAGCTTTCAACATACGACAGGACAACTAAAAAACGACTCCTCGCTTACTCAGCTCCCGGATTCCAATCGCCTCTAGCTACTGGAGGTATGTAGGTATCCAGATTGTCTGGTTTCCAGTCAATTTTGCATCCTTTTTCTGCACTCATGTACGCCGTCATCAACAATTCGGTGACTTCGAGCCCATCATAGAAGTTTTCCCAAGGCTGCTTACCATCCAAGAAGCAACGGATCATATACCTATTCTCGTCCTCGTACCCGTACTCAGCGGCTTCATTTCCCACGTACGGCATATCACCTTGTTCGGCGTTCTGCTTTTCAACCAAATCCTCCCCAGCACCACCTGTTACTTCACGACTTAAAAAGACGGTACCGCCCGAATCCAATGAGTTGACCCTTAAGGAATACTCAGGGCCCAATAGCTCGGACGAAAGTCTGAGTCCCGGTCCGACGAAGCTCCAGGAAGTCGTCATCTCTGCAATCAAAGGGTGTCCCTGCTCATCCCGATATTCAATCGTAGCCCTGGCAAAATCCTCGGAAGGATGTTTACCATAATCAATCGCGTGGCCGTACCTCTCTCTGAGTAACTCTGCGTATTCAGGACGGCTCCATTTCAGAGAAGCAATTTGACAATTGACGGAAACGGGTGTAATCGAACTGCGCGGTGCTCCGGGTCTGGTCAACAGAAAACGAGCAACTTCGACTGAATGACACATCATGTCATTGAGCACTCCCCCTCCTTGATGTTCACCGCTCCAAAACCACGGTGCGTGAGGGCCGGAATGCTCTTCTGCAGCACGAGCCAGATAAGGACGTCCGCTAAGAGCGGCCCCTCTTTTCCAAGCAATCTCCCTGCCACGCGTTAACGTAGGAGAGAAAAGTTGGTCTTCTAGATATCCATGCAGCAAATCGGTCTGCTCAATTAGCGCAATGACCTCATTGGCTTCAGCGACATTTCTGGCAAGCGGTTTTTCGCAGGCGATACCTACTAGCTCACCGCAACCGCGCTTCAAGGCATCCACGATCTCGGTCATATTCTCGACACGGCGGTGGTTGGGGCCACAAATCCAGAGACAATCAATCTCCGGATCGGCAATCATATCCGTAATGGACCCATACGCTTTGGCCTCACCCACACGCATTTCACGGGCGTAGGCGGCGGCAGACTCCGCGTTTTCAGTATTAGGGCTCCAAACTCCTAAGATGTCCGCATCCCGGACAGCCTGAAAAGAAAGAATGTGGAATCGGGCGATGAATCCACTACCAACAAAACCAACACCTAAGCGCTTCTTGTTACTCATGAGGGAGGTATCCTGGAATCCGTGTCCAAGTCTGAATTATTCGATATCGAGACATTGGCGAGAAATATAGGCATGAAGCCTTGCCAATGCTGAATCAAAATCCCAAAAACCCCGAGGGGTCGGCGCTCACCCAGCGTCGACCCCATCAGCACCATGTAGACCTCTTAACTTCTTCAACCGGCCCTGGGGCTGCCATCTTGCCCACCGGCGAGTCGGGTCTACGGTTTCTTAGTTCCGCTAAGTCCAGTATCGGATAGCACTCGCTTCAAGTCTGTCAGTAGCTTTGGTTCGGTGCGTAGGACGGTTCCCTACTGCCTAGTAATCAAACATGTTAAATCGAGGATTCACCACATTATTGTAGATCGATCCAAAGCGATAGCTGAAGCCGAATTGCAGCTCAAACTCAATATCCGTGGGCAACGCTTTCGACCCAACGAGCACTTCTTCGTCTTCAGATGTCTCCAGGGGCAACCAAATCTGGTCTTTGACCCATTTTACTTCCCCACCAACGTTGAACGAAAGCCCTTTGGCAACTCGCACACTCAATTCACTTCCCATACTGATATTGTACAGGTCAAACATAGATTGCTCAAAGTCTGTCACAAACGACTCGATAGAGATCCGCGTGCGGGCATTACCCCAAGGCTGTCTGAAATTAGCGGTGACTGAAAGCTGATTTTGGACTAAAACCTGCGTCGTTTCATTGTAGACGGTTATCTCGTCGTATTCGTAGCGACGAAAGTTCAGCTCATACCGAAACCGAAAGTCCCTTGTCGAGGACTGTGAGTACGGAAATACGGCGTACTCAACGGTTGGCGAAAGCGAGGTGGCAAACTTGGTATTGTTGCGCGATGACGTGTTGGAATACGTAGTAAGTCCAGCCGACCAGTGGGCATTGAGACTTTTCACAACCTGCCCATAGACCCAAGCGCTTTCGTTGGTCGTCGTAAATTTTCCAGAAGAGAGGTCGTACTCGTTTTCATTGTACCGAAATCTACCGCTAAGCCCGATTTTCCAATCTTCCGTAACGCGATCGGCAGACATCCGCCCTTGAACTTCGTAGCCTTTTTGGTTCGACTCCCCGTCCATCTCTCCGCTCAAGCTCACGTTGAATACCCAAAAATTCCAAGGATCATTAATCACCTGTACCATTTCTGGGGCCTCCGATTCTTCGTAGACGGGTACAGAAACAATAATTCGATCTCCAATAGTGGTGGTCATCAGGAAACGGACCAATCCACGAGCTAGGGTTTCAGTCATTCCTTCTCGACGTTCCGTGTTCGTCTCCGTCACGCCAGCTGAATAGGTGAGCGTATCAACCATTACAGATAGGTCTTCCTGACCCATAAACTGCATTTCATATTCTCTTCCACCAGATCCCGTTCCACGCTGGGTAATGAGTACGTGCACATCAGAACCGACTCGGTCTCTCACGTAGTTGACGTACGGAATTTCTCGGCGAATGTAATCGAAGTCACATGAGCGGCGATCACAGTCTATAAAGACATTGAGTGTTTCTGGCTTACTGTCCTGTGCAAATGAGGGTGTTGCAAAGAGAAACAGCAGGAAAGCAGATCCTAAAAGACGTTTCACGTACAAATTCCTGTAAATTGGCGGTTGGTAAGTAGGCTTCCTAAAAATGGAAAAAGCCCGGCCTTACGGGACCGAGCTTTTCCTGAGGACAAACCGCCTTGAGACAAATCCTGGATGAATCAGAGTCCGTCTCGAAAAAGTTATCGGCCCCCTAAGAAATACCTTAAGGGTTGGGTCAAAATGTTTTTCGGACTGTCAAACAGAGCCAGCCTCTGTGTAGACGATCAGAAGTTGGTTTGTATTCCATCCTTAGGCTCTTTCACCGTTTTTACATATTAGATCCTATTCAATTAGGCACGGGATTCGGAATTGCACAAACCTGTGTACCGATTTGGCGTAGGAGTACACGAACAACAAAGAGTGATAAAGGAATGCGCGAGCAAACCATTCAAAATCAGATCAATCATATACTGACCGCGTTTCCGGAAGGCGAAACGCGGTCTAGGTCGGCTATTTCAAGTGCAGAAATCCCGGAAAGCATCCGACATTTCTTGCTCAGTACACTAGACAGAAAACTAGAATTGGAAGCCATTCAGTCCATGCCCACCCAGTCCGCATGGTTTGATGTAGAGGACGAACGGGTTCATGTCGCCCTTCGGCAGACTATTCTGGCCATGTCCCTTTCCGCTCGATTTCCTTCAGAAGAGTTTTCAAAAATCGTGCGACAAGCCGTAGAGAATGTGCTGAACTATTTGATCTCTCCTGTTGAGACATTGGTGAGCTTCATTTTCCCTAACGATGCAGACTCGGTCACTGCCAACGATGTACGTCGAAAAACAGGCTATTTTTCTGATTATCCTTACCTGCGGATGGGTGTTGATGCCTACCTGGAACGAAAAGGTGAACTCAGAATTTTCAAGCCGGATTTCGAAAAAACCGTTTCCCACCTAGATCAACGATTCACTCGAGATCACCTCACGGAAGATTGGCTCAAACTGCTTCAGCCTCTCATCAAAATGGTAGCGTTGTCCTCTCCCGGCTTGCCAGTCGCCTTTGTTTATCAGTTTTATACGTCTAAAGGCCGCAGCGACATCGCATCAGCCGTCACCAGCGCAGCTCAATCCCGATCTGCTCAGTTAATCACAGTTGGAACGCTGGATGTCATTTTGCGACAGGTACTTCATTCGGGAGATGTAGAAGTCAAAACTGCGCCTCTCGCAGAAAAGCAGACAGTTGGTTTACAAGATGAAGGCTCAGACGTACCTCTCTGGCAGAAATTTCGTCAGAAAGATCAAGTCTCAGACGACGCCGAGGAGTCAACCACGATCCAACAGTCAGAAACGCCGGACGCTGCCGTTCCCCTTTGGAAACAGTTTCAACCAAACGAAGCAAATACAGCCGGTCAGCCTTCAGTGTATCATGATCCGGCCATCGTGGTCCTTGGTGTAGGCATCAATCACAAGAATCGATTCATTAACGATTTATTTAATGGTGATGAGAATAAATTCAACGCTACGATGAACGAATTAGGATCGGCTCCGGATTGGACAACGGCTTCGGAAATCATAGCCGATCATGTTTTCCGAATGTATCAAGTGGATATATACTCAGAATCCGCTGTAGATTTCACCAACGCTGTTGAATCTCGATATTCAGGCGACCGCGCCTGAGGCGTCCCCTTCCGAATCACTGAATTGGCCCTATCCCATGCACTCCAAAAAAGATCTACTCCAGGACTTGGCCAACCGGCGCGATGAAGCAAAGCTTGGAGGTGGTCAAGACCGGATAGACCGACAACACGCAAAAGGCAAACTCACGGCTCGCGAACGGATTGAAATCCTGCTGGATGACGATTCATTCGAAGAACTCGGCATGTTTGTACGGCATCAAACCCACGACTTCGGTTTGGAAAACAAC
>DKOG01000102.1 GCA_002469915.1 Bacteroidetes bacterium UBA7368 | reverse complement strand
CGCAGGGTTGGTGCTTTCTTCTATAGGAAGGCGTAAAGATGATCTGCCTACGGACCTACGCTTCGGTGCCACCAAGAAACTGGCCCACCTCCCCTTATTGGTTTCCGTCACCGCTTATCGTCTGCATCAGCTCGACGGTGGCCCCGAAGGCAGTGGATCGGTATCCAACGTGCTGCACCACTTGAAGCTTGCTGGTGAATTTCAGTTCAGCAAGGCGTTTCAAGTGCGCTTTGGTTATGACCATCGCAAACATGACGCATTAAAGGTGAAATCCAGGCTAGACATGGCCGGGTTCAGCACAGGATTTGGAATCGCCCTATCTCGAATAGGAGTTGACTATTCGTTCAATTCTTGGTCTTCGCTCGGTGCGTTGCACCGGTTTACGATTGTCAGCAGTATCTAATTAGACCTATTTGTCTTTGCTGGCTATCTCTTTCAAGGTGTCTCGAATCTCTCGCAAAAGTGTAAGGGAATCATCAGGATTAGAGGTGGGCTGAACCGCCTCATCCGTGGTGCTCTTAAGGAGATCTCTTTGTTTGAGAACCGCATCCCGGAATTGCTCGACATCCGTAATACCATACAGTTTGACCAGTGCCCCTTGACTGGACTGACCTGCTGTTTCTACGGTCAAAGAATGCACCTTGAAATAGCGCATCAGCGGGCCTTGAACGAGACCGAGATCCGTAATCTTATCCAAGGGTATGGTTTTCTCTGAACGAACTATCATCCCCTTTTTAACGATAAGCGTCCGATCGGTCAGCACGCATTCGAGTCTATCCAAGTATCTACCTGTGATCCACATCCCCAGGATATACCAAACGAGAATTAATGGGATACCGGCAATAGTCACAAACAGAATCCAAATGCCGCCCATCAACCAATATTTGCGCACATCAGGGTTGAATTCGGCTCTCTTCAAAATTGCAGGTTGTACAGACATAAAACGAATTACTTTTCTTTATGCAGGTCTTGTTGTCGGTAATAGATCATAGTGGTATCGAGCGTCCCATGACGCATGCGTTCGCGTACATTTTCGACACTCATTCCATCATTCAACCATAATAAGGCTGCTGTATGAGTTAAGCTATGAGGAGAAATACCGGGTCGTTTAATATCAGCGGAATTCAAATGATGATTTATTCTGCTTCGCACCGATCGCGTGTTCAGCCTCTGCCCTTCACTTCTGTGTCCATGCGATACAAACAAAGCATCTTCTGGACGAATGCGCCCGCGTGTATCTAGGTAGAGCCTCAAGGCATCCATCACAGGTGGGTCAATAGGTACTTGCTGATCTTTAACCGTATGACCTTTCCCTTGAATTCGCAGATACCAACCCATCAGAGTCTGTTCGAGGTCCCGTACATCCGCACGAACTATTTCAATTTCGCTTAAACCAGCAAATAACATGGTGAAGATGATGGCTCGATCTCGTTTGTCGATATCACTCTTTACACCCAGAGAAGACACCAGCTGCTCCACATCCAATTGCGTTAAAATACGTCTGGAGTGGGATTTCGGCCGTCTATTTCCTTTTACTCCGCGAGCAGGATTATCTTTTAAAACACCGGAGTCCATCATAAACTGACAGAGCCGACGAACCGCAGTCAAATACGTTGAAACAGATACCTGATGTAAACCTTTCTCTTCCTTGAGATAGATTTTGTAGGCTTCGATATCCTTTGTTCTAAACAGGCAGGCGCCTTCACCTCGGGCAAACCAACGTTCAAATTCATTAAGGGAGCGGCGATAGGTGCCAACGGTCTCTTTACTCTTCTCGCTCAGATAGTCACGTAAAAAATCTTGAATGAGCCCACTGAGCTGCACAACAGAAACGTCAATACCCTTTTCGGTATCTAGATTTTCTTCTGCTTGAGAACCGGCTGAGTGAGCCATGGCAGGTAAGCCAAAACGGCTATAGGTGTTGCGGACATCTTAATGAGTACCGTAATCGTTAAATGCCGGCTCCCTTCCCTTAAGGACGCACCTGAACATCGTAATGTCAATAACGGACATTAATTCCACCGCCAAAAACCAGAATCTGCCTAACGCAGTTCGCCGTCTGGACCAAAAGACTCCATCACATCGGTGTACCGTCTCAAGAACGATGATGCCATAGCCCCATCCACAATTCGGTGATCGTACGATAAAGACACGTACATCATGCTTCGAATTGCGATGGAATCACCGTGATCAGGATGTTCAATCACAACCGGTTTCTTTTTGATCGCTCCTGTAGCCAAAATGCCTACCTGAGGTTGGTTGATAATGGGCGTTCCCATAATCGAGCCCAATGAGCCTACATTCGTAACGGTGAACGTACCACCCTGAAGCTGGTCAGGAAGTAGTTTCTTGTTTCGCGCACGAACGGCCAAGTCGGAAGCTGCATGAGCGAGACCAACCACGTTCATCTGACCGGCGTTTCGGATGACTGGAGCCACAAGGCCCGTTTTTCCGATCGCAACGGCGATACCTACATGATATTCCTTGCGAACATGAATCTCCGAGTTATGAACGGAGGAGTTCATAATAGGGTGATCTTTTAGTGCTTCTACCGCTGCATACACGAAAAAAGGCGTGTAGGTCAGCTTGATACCTTCTCTAGATAGAAAGGCATTTTTATTCGCTTCCCGAAAGCGGACCAAATTGGTCACATCAATTTCAGCGAATGAGGTAACGTGTGCAGATGTGGATTTCGAACGGACCATGTGCTCGGCAATGATCTGCCTCATGCGGTCCATTTTGATAATCTCTACTCTTCCGGCTCCATCCGTTACAATAGGAGACGGTTCGAAAGACACCTTAGCAGATGGAGCGACGCCAGTCAGTGCAGGTGCAGCTCCTCGGGTTTTCAGATAACCGATTACATCGGCTTTATTGATACGCCCTTCCCTTCCCGATCCTGAGATAGCTGACAACTCTGCTACTGAGAGTCCTTCCTTCTCGGCAATCGCTCTTACCAACGGTGAATAGAACTCACCAGCTGGTCCAGTTCTTGGAATAGGAGCACCATCTCCAGAATGGGCTGGAGCAGGGGCAGCGGCTACGGGCACAGCAGCCGGTGTTTGCGCCGGAGCCGGTGGAGTCGCAACCGGGGCAGCAATCACAGCACCCTGAGATGCTCCAATCACTGCAATTCTGGTTCCTATGTCTACGGTTTCCCCTTCTTCGACTAGTATTTCCAAGACTGTTCCTGCGGCCGGAGCGGGCACTTCAGTGTCTACCTTATCGGTCGCAATTTCCAATAGGGTCTCATCCAATTCGATGGAGTCGCCCACTTGCTTGGCCCAAGTCAGCACCGTGCCCTCCATAATACTCTCACCCATCTTGGGCATGAGCACGTCCACCGAAGCACCAGATGCTGCTGGAGCAGGTACTGGGGCAGGCGTTGCGGCGACAACAGCTTCCGGTTCTGATACAGGAGCCGTCGCAGCAGGAGCTGCCTCAACCACTGCATCTACATCCGTTTCAATCACAGCGATTATCGTTCCTACATCCACCGTATCGCCAGCCTCAACCTTGATTTCGGCAAGCGTGCCTGCGGCAGGACTGGGCACTTCTGTGTCCACTTTGTCCGTACCAATCTCAAGGAGTGTCTCATCCAACTCGACGACATCGCCGACTTGCTTCATCCACTCGATGACGGTGCCTTCCGTGATGCTCTCGCCCATTTTGGGCATCGAAACTTCAACTTTGGCCATTTGAATCCAATCAGATTAAGGTGAGCCGGTCTCTTGAGCTCCGGCAGAAGAACGAGTACAGGTGGTTAGAATCGTATGTGGGCGATCTGTTTCAAACAGATCGCCCACATCGCCTAAATAAAGATGGATCAGGCAATAAGCGGTGCAATGACCAGCGCTACAACAGCAATCAACTTGATCAGGATGTTGAGTGATGGTCCTGAAGTATCCTTGAACGGATCTCCTACGGTATCACCAACAACGGCAGCTTTGTGCGCTTCTGATCCTTTTCCATAGGTCTCACCGTCGATTGTGATGCCACTTTCGATCATTTTCTTAGCGTTGTCCCATGCACCACCAGCATTAGACTGGAAGATGGCGAATAGAACACCAGAAACGGTTACACCAGCAAGCAGACCACCGAGCATGTTTTTGTCGATGAACCCGATGATTACAGGAACGAGGATGGCTAGCAAGCCTGGCAGTACCATTTCCCGAATCGCAGCGTCTGTTGAAATCTCAACGCAGCGCTTGGAATCTGGCTTAGCCGTTCCTTCTCTCAATCCAGGAATTTCAGCAAACTGACGACCTACTTCTTTAATCATGTCTGCAGCTGCACGCCCTACTGCTCCCATTGCCATGGCCGAGAATACGTATGGCAACATGGCTCCTAGAAGAAGTCCAGCGAGAATGTTAGGATTAGCCACATCAATGTTATCGACTCCTGCCTGCTGCATGAAGGCTGCAAACAAGCCCAGAGCAGTTAGCGCTGCTGAAGCAATCGCAAATCCTTTACCGATCGCTGCAGTCGTGTTTCCGACAGCGTCGAGTTTGTCAGTACGTTCGCGTACTTCAGCGGGAAGTTCGGCCATTTCAGCGATACCCCCTGCGTTGTCTGAAATCGGACCGTATGCATCGACTGCGAGCTGGATTCCAGTTACGGAAAGCATTCCAACAGCAGCGATCGCGATTCCGTAAAGACCGGCAAACGAGAAAGCACCGATGATGGCAAGCGCCAAAACGACGGCTGGGATGCCCGTTGAGAACATACCTACACCCAGACCGGCAATAATGTTTGTTGCAGATCCTGTGACAGACTGGCGGGCAATACCCGTGACCGGTCCTTTATCTGTTGCCGTGTAGTATTCGGTTACGAGCCCAATGATCGTGCCAGCAGCAAGACCAATTAGGACGGCGTAAAACACGCCCATTGCCGTGTAATCTGTTCCTGCAACAGACCAGCTTTCAGGCAACATCATCGTGATGATGAAATAAGCCATAACAGCCATAAACCCTGCAGCACCGAACTCACCGACATTGAGGGCATGCTGTGGATTGCCACCTTCTTTCGTTTTAACGAAGAATGATCCGGCAATCGAAACCAGAATTCCGACACCGGCCAAGACGAGAGGCAATAGGATCGGACTTAATTCGCCGTAGGCACTCGAGGACATGGCTGGCACAGAGATAAATGCTGTTCCCAAGACCATCGTACCAATAATCGACCCGACATAACTTTCAAAAAGGTCAGCACCCATTCCAGCAACATCGCCGACGTTGTCACCAACGTTATCTGCGATGGTAGCAGGATTTCTAGGGTCATCTTCTGGAATTCCAGC
>DKOG01000068.1 GCA_002469915.1 Bacteroidetes bacterium UBA7368 | reverse complement strand
GGGATCTCTTAAACCCATTCTTGCTCTCGTTCCGGATGGCGAAGCCAAAAATGCATTATCGAGCTACGGAGCTGCCTTCACTTGCCCGCCGGACGAAGCTGAACACATTGCAGATGAGCTAGAATCTATAGTGGGGCTCTGGCAAGCGGGTACATTACCGGAGGGAAGCCGCGAAAACATTCAGGTTTATAATCGTCGGAAACAGGTTAGAATACTCTCAAATATTTTCGATAAGATATCTGGATAACGCTTCAGCTGGCGTCATTTATTTCGTAGTTTCAGCGTTCTGGCACATAGCACTCTCGTCCGCACCCAGATCAACAACTCATCACTCTCCATGATCAAAACGATTGAAATATCCAGCTCTTTCGACGAATTGGAAGGAATTGTGGATGAAGCGGAGGCCTTTTTTGGTCAGTGTTTTACCGATGATGAGAAGGTGTACACGGGCGTACTTCTAGCTAGTGAAATGGTGACCAACGCAATTGAGCACGGAAACGAATTAGTCGAGTCGAAGAAGGTCTTCATTGAATTCCACAAAAAGGATACAACGGTGGAATTGTGGGTTGAGGATCAGGGCTCAGGTTTTGTGCGCGAATCCGTCTCAAATCCGCTTTCTGAAGAACACCTATTTGACGACGGCGGCAGGGGCATATTCCTGATTGAAAAACTCGCCGACAAAGTGCTTTATGAAAAGGAAGGACGCCGAGTCGGTGTTCTGTTTAACCTATAGGTTCTCATCTCCGATCCCGGAAAGGATTTCATCGTACGAATTAGATTCGTCTACATTAATCCAAATGGCCTCATCGTATCGCTTATACCATGTCAATTGCCGTTTAGCGTAGCGCCTGGAGTTTCTCTTAATCAGCTCAATAGCCCGATCCTCGCTGTATTCTCCCCGAATGGCTGGAATCAGCTCCTGATACCCGATGGTGCGAAAGGCGTTATCTGTTAAATCGGGATTACCTTCTAGTATCGTCCTCACTTCCTCTACAAGACCATCCCTCATCATTTGATCTACCCGCGCATTTATGCGTTCGTACAGCACTTCGCGTGGCCTGTAGAGCACAAAAAGACGTGTAGGCACACCAGATAGGGGAGAAGAGGTGTGAAAATAGGAGAGGGGTTTCCCCGTCCCTATAAACACTTCCAGCCCTCTCACAATTCGCTGACTCTTTGATGGATCGAGCGTAGCAGCAAAAGTAGGATCAGCTTGGTCTAATTCTGAAAATAGAACCTGTGCGCCTTCATGCTGAAGGCGCACATTTAGGGTTTCCCGAATCTGCGGATCTACGGCTGGTATATCAGCTAATCCATGGGTCAGTGCGTAGACATAGAGAGTGGAACCACCTGACACAAGAATGGACTTCTTACGGGACTGAATATCGAGAATGCGGCTTGCGACCTGAGCTGCAAAGATGCCAGCGGAAAAAGAATCTCCAATGTTTATCTCGCGAACGAAATGGTGGTTAACACGGGCGCAATCTTCTTTGGTCGGACTAGCCGTTCCAATGGAAAACTCCCGATACACTTGCCGACTATCTGCTGATATAATTTCAGCATTCAACGCTTCAGCAACCCGTAGACTTGTCTCGGTTTTACCTACAGCCGTGGGGCCAGCAATTATGGGAATGAATGGTCGTGAAGCCACTAATCTTCGTCGGGTGAATCAAAATGAATATAATCGGCCGCACTATCTCTTAAACGATTCCGTTGATGCACATACGCCATAGTCGTTTCTATCTGCTTGTGACGCGCGTGAGATTGAACCTGTTGAAGTGTGGCGCCGGCCTCGATAGCCAACGTACATCCAGTATGCCTAAGTGTATGCGCCCCAATGTCAGGAAGCCCTGCTGCAACGGCCGTAGCTCTAACTATACGGTAAATACTGGTAGGCGTTAAACGCCCGCCCGTGTTTCGTTTGGACAGCGAACGCCATAGAGGCCCAGTGGCAATACCGTAATGTTCTTTATGAGCTTCAATAACATCGACGACATGATCTGGGATCTTCACATACTGATCGGCGCCGCCTTTGGTATAAGGAAGATCAATAATCCAGTATTTCCCGAGCGGACGAATGTGTTCAACATCCATTGAGGCTACCTCACTACGTCTTAGTACGCAATGTAGCATGGTCAACATCATAGCATGGTTGCGGACAGAAGCCTCTGCAGCGGCCAATAAAAGTTGATTAGCCTGGATTCCAGTCAAAACGACTAAAACACGATCCCTGGTGCGGGCGGACTTAACACGTCGAATCAGCTGGCGATGTGCAGGATTGTTTTCAATAGCACCAAGCGCTTGAAGCCAATCGTAAAAACCCCGGATAGCCGCAACACGACGCCGGATAGTTGCTGCTTTAGATCCGTCCGCTTCGAGTTGAGCGATGTATTGATTGATAGCTACAAACGAAACACGCTGAGCCATTTCAAGAGAGACTTCTTGTAATCCGAAAAAATGCACCAAGTCAGAACGATACGCGCGACGCGTAGCCGGGCGATCGAACTTTAGCAGATAGGTATCGATCAGTCGCTCGGAGGCCACACCAGCGGCAAGTTGGCTGTTTCCAGACTCGTTTGTTCGTTGTATTTGATTATCTGCGGACATTGGGCGCTATTTGCTCATCTTTATAGTCTTAATGTACGATAACTATTATTATCATACATAAAATAAAAGTTGAAAAACAACTTTAATTGAGGGTTTGCGTATGCCCCCTAAACTTTCAAGAATTGTGTATGCCTTGGCTCTTTATCCTTTTTGTCGTTCTTCCAGCACTTGAGTTGTACCTACTTATTGAGCTCGGACAACTTATCGGTGCGACCAATACGTTCTTGCTCATCTTGGGCACGGGAATTCTTGGATCGTACATGGCCAAGTCTCAGGGCTTGGCTGCATGGCGTCGTCTGAATGAGAAACTATCCAAAGGCGGAATTCCCGGAAAAGAACTCGTTGACGGTGCGATTATTTTGGTCTCGGGCACCTTACTCATTACCCCAGGAGTACTAACCGACATTATCGGATTCTTGGGGCTCTTTCCTTTAACGCGTAATGCTATCCGAAGTGTTACGGCCAAACTATTTAAAACCGTCGTTCCTCTAGCTGGCCAGATGAACTTTTACTCGGGTTCTCCATCTACTGCAACGCCTGAAGAGGCCTCCGCTGAGGAAGATTATGCTACGTGGTCGGGTTCCGCTAAAGAGCGTCCTACATACGATTCTAATTAATCGGTCTTTAAATGCTTTCTTTTGTAAAAAGGCTCGATGAGCAGCTATTGGATATTGAGGCTCATGTCATTGATGCCAATGTGCGCACCGCAGAGATTTCTGCGTGGAACGTCGGACAACAACTCGAGCATTTGCTGATTGCTATGACAGGAATTATGCGCGGGCTACAGCGTGGCCAGATGCCTCATGAAGCTCGGAAATCCAACGAGTTACGGGATTATGCATTCACAAAAAAGAGTTTCCCGCGGGGCGCCGTTCAAGCGCCGGCGGTTGCATTACCGTCTGACTCCCCAGATACAAAGTCCTTAAAAAGACTAGTACTAAAAACTCGTAATAGACTAGCCGGCATCATGGATATTCCATCTGAATCCATGATGAATCATCCGATTCTCGACTGGATGACCAGAGATGAATGCATTGAATTTATGACGATTCACAATGATCATCATTTGGCAATTATCAGGGATATTCTTCGGCTTAGATCCGCTTAATCAGACCTTTTAGGACTCATAAGGCGATACGTACGTCAATATTCCACGCTGAGGAAAGAGATTCTACGATGTCCTTTTCACTTTCTATCACCGTTCCGTCGGCTCTCGCAATGGTGACGAGGTCATCCAATACGATGAGACGTTGGGACTTTGGAAGTGCCTCCTTAATGGCTAATACGGAATCAGTAAGGTCGTTTTCGTTCGGCCCTTGGGAATAGTAATCGATGGCTGCACGAAGAATAGATCTTATTTCCTCTACCGTTAACTGCGTCTCCCACTCCCCTAGTCGATCAATCATCGCAGAAATCTCGACTTCCTTTAAATGGCCATCTGCACTGTGGCCCATAACGATATATAGCAGGGCAATATCATGGAGAATACTCCATTCAGGATCATTCTCCAGTCGAGCGGATGATTCATCTATCAGGCGGTCTTTAGTCGCTTTAATATCCCACGCACCCGCCAGGACAGATAGTAGATTCTGTTCTGAATTAAGTAGTACGCCATCCGCTTCCGCCACTCGGATAGCATCCTCAAGCACTTCACGACGCTGTGTGATGCTCAACGCAGTACCCAGTGAGCGGACAGATTCAACTATTTCCTGCTCCGCTTCGGATTCGAAGAAAACAGACCCGGCCTCAAGCACAATTGCGTGGACTTGGTCTTTCGTTAATTCGGGTCTCCATCTGGACAACGATGTAGAAATCGACTCTACCTCTGCATTAGACAAATCAGAATCGGTCGTGTAAGCCAATGCAAGAAAGACTAATGCAATATCATGGGCCTTAGTCCAGGAGTCATGTTTTAGCATAATTAGAAACCGTCTGAAAAAATTCCAAGTGTGGGGATCAATCTACGCAGATACGTGCATCATGATGCAGAAAACATACTTTGCGTAAACCCTTTTCCCCAAGGGTTGGATAGCACCATATTGGCAGCCAGTTTACCAATCTGATCGGACGACTTAGCTGATTTGCCGCACCCTCCTACTGCCACAAAGTGACCTGCATCCAATTGATCAATAATGGGTTTACCTGACTGGGTGTAGGCAAGGAGGCAAGGACGTGATGTAGTGTTGAGGCCGCGTAAATCAGGAATAAGCTTCAAAATCAGGTCGTGGAGGGCACGTTTAGTGACCATACTTCCTGGTGAAGTCATGTATTCATGGTATCCCTCGACATCCGTAGCATGTATATCTCGGTCATGGTCTGCCCCAATCTTGATGTAATAAACGCCATCAGGGTATAAAACCGGGGGAAGAACGTAGGCGTTGGTATAGATCGGATGGTCATCAAAATGCCAAATAATACCCGGCATTGAATCAAATTTGTGCAGGAGCGTCTCAGGAATAGCTATCAGTAAAACCGTTTCAGGCCGAATAGAGAGGTCCAGTTTCCGAGGTGTCAGATCAAACAAATTCGTGTAAGCGCCCGTGCTTACAAGCACGTTGTCCGCTAAGTGAGTTTGACCACTGGATGTACGAACGCTGAATACTCCGTTTTCCTTTTTAATTTGTGTACCAACGGTCGGCTCGGTTCTAGCTCCTGATGAGCAAGCGAGCTGGAGCTGAGCCCGAATTAGCTTTTGCGGATGAATAATCCCTGCTGGAGGGCCTTCTAGGAGGTAGCTGCTTAACGTTGAAGCATGCAGATATGGAAAACGAGCAGTAGCATCGTGCCCTGTCAGTATTTCCGGTTTAAAGCCATGATCGTTAGCGTTCTCAAATACTTGAGCATGTAAACTCTCAGATGATGCACTTGGCAAATCAATGCGTAAGTGCCCGCAAGGCGTATGAAAGGGTATTCCCGATTGGTGCTCAATATTTGCATACGCTTCTATAGCTTTTAGGCCCAGCAAGCCCCACACGGGATCCGGATCCATTCTACGTGTTACTCGAGCCTCGTCATAATGGCTAGAATGCACATGATCATCGCTTCCCTTAACCGCACCAAGCACTAAAACCTTGGCTCCGGCTTTTGCTAGGTATTTCGCTGCTGCCGAACCGACCAACCCCGCGCCAACTACGATTGTATCCAACATAAAACCCTCTAGCGGGCTGAATTAAACACTACAGTAAGCTCTTTCTCAACCTCAAGCCATCCACTATCGGCATACCAGTCTATGGTAGTACCGGATACGACGGATCCCTCTGCATTTGAATCGATAAGATCTTTCCGAATCAAGCGTATTGCTTCCGGTTGCGGTCCCCATTCAAATTCTACCTCTCCTCCATCGCTTATGCTGATGAACTTGGGTATGGACCGTTTTCCGTCGGTCAGAAATTGATCGATGACATCGTGAGCTTCGTCTTTTAGCAGAATGTGCAAGGATATGTCACTGGAGCGTAATGCGGCAGCCTCTCGAACCAAGGGAAGACTGTACGCTGAGTCTACACACCAATCATCCGTGATGAAAAGCCATGTCGAAGGTCCGGAAGCGCTCAACACGGCTTCTTTAAAATCGGTCGACATCTGCCATTCAGAATCGACCCGTTCTTGACGTTCGAGATTGTACTTGGAATAGAACCGGTATCTACGCTGAATACGGTCTAAGCCACGCATGGATACGGCATTTTTTGCCTTCCACTGTGACATATACTCTTCAAACGAAATACCTGACTGGATCCAGGTGTTCAGCGTCGTAAGATCGGGCATTAGAATGGGTACTTTGAGAGGAATAAATGAGGCATCTCGCGGATTGGCCACGACAATAATCATGACCAACCAGTGCTTTGGGTGCCCTCATCTAAACATACGTTACCCACTCTTTCAATTCAGTGCAGCTGCCCGCGGAAATAGTACGTTATTTTCTAAATGCACATGTTCATGCATAGCTATTTTCAACTCTCTCAGGCCGTCCCATAATGCTCTCCAGGTATTGCAAGCGTATTCTGGAGCGACATAATCATCGGTGAGGCGTCTTAGCTCACGTAATGCAGCCCCCGCTTCCTCATGCTCACTCTCTGAGGAAGTTTTCGCTGGGTGGTCAGGAGTCGACATGATGAGAATTCGAGTCTAATGCAAATAAAGAAATAGATATAGTGCTTAAAATAGAACTATCTTTGCCTCTTAGTCACTGGAACCGAATTCTGTACGGCATATTTAGCGGATGAAAAGAGTTGACCGAATCGACGAAAAGATAATTGAGCTTTATCAGAATGATGCTCGTATTACGAACAAAGCCGTAGCAAATATTATCGGTGTCGCTCCTTCTACGGCTCTTGAGCGGACGCGTCGATTAGAGGAATTAGGCGTGTTTACAGGCTACCACGCGAGTGTAAACCCCTCGTTTCTTGGGATTAGATTACTCGCCATGATAGC
>DKOG01000230.1 GCA_002469915.1 Bacteroidetes bacterium UBA7368 | reverse complement strand
ATATGTTGCGTTCGATTCAGCACCATTCACGAATGGCGATCTACATGTGGGAAGCCGCTGGTGGGTTACGTTTGGTGGCTGAGCAACGTTGGCCTGCTGTTCGCCAGCATCCTACTCAAAAAGAGAGGCGTCCAGTCCGGGTATGACCCTGAGAGCTGTTCCGTAATACACTGCACGAAGCACATCATCCGGAAGATTCATTCCATACATGCGCCACTGGGCATGATACTTCCGGTAGTATGGGAAGTACTCGTCCGCCGTTTCGAATGTGCGGAAGTAGGTATGAAACTCCTCAACATTGTAGGAATCTTTGCCAAACATCAACCGATCCTTGTAATCGATCATGAACTGTCGTGCGTGCTGAGGCTGACGTCCTAATTCGTAAATGACGGCAGCGACTTCCGTAACCATATTTGGATACGTGTCTAGCATTTCTCCCAGTTTGGTTAGGTCTCCGCCGAGCCAACTCAGGTGGGCACTGATGAACGTCGTATTGGGATGCTTGGCCATGATGTCGTAATGCTCGGCCATGATCTCTTCAAACGAAGCATTGGTCGCTGGGTCACGATATCTGTTTGGGCGCAACTTGAGCTCCAGCCACTTCTCATTAAACTTATCTCTTGGCTTCCAAAAACTGGCAGGCTCTGCTGAATGAATTAGAACAGGGATACCCATTTCGCCCGCAAGTGCCCAGATCGGATCCAAACGGGAGTCGTTTACCGAGACCCGATTTCCATCCACATCCATTACGTCCATTCCCAGATTCTTATAGACTTTCAGTCCTCTGGCACCTGCCTCAATATCGGTACGTAGTTGAGCGACGGCGTTTTCAGTCCAATTATCACCTCCGACACCTTCAAAATCAACGTTTGCAAAGGTTACGATTCGATTGGGATATCGTGCTTCCATATTGCTGAGTGCTCCCTGAAGTGCTTCACCCGATTGACCAGAGAGGTTCACGATTACACCCATATTCATCTCATCCATTTCCTGAATGAGTGTATCGATGGCCCCGGGCGTCATACTAGCAGCGCGGAACCAGTGACTGTGGGCGTCTACAAAGGGAAACTTGGCCTTTGTCACGATGTTTTCGGGGACTACAAGAGTGGACCGAGGTTCAAATTCTTCAATAGTCATATCTCCGAGGACTTCCCCTTCTTTCGCCGGAGGTGGAGCATCCTGCGCGCAGGCGGATAGCATGGGAAGCAGCAAGAGCACAAAAAGGGACTTTTTCATAACAAAACAGGATAGATTGGAGCCGAACCTAAGGTCGTTATTCTGGTACACGAGAACGCCAACTTACGGCTTTCCTAAACCTTCGTTTCTGTAGATGTCAGAACTCCTGCGCGTTGAGCAGCCATTTCAGGTCGTTTCAGAATTTGAACCGACCGGTGATCAGCCAAAAGCAATCAACGAATTGCTAGATGGCCTCGAAAAACGGGATAAAAACCAGGTTTTGCTAGGGGCTACTGGAACGGGTAAAACGTTCACGGTCTCCAACGTTATTGCTCAATCCGGACGACCCACGTTGGTGCTCAGCCATAACAAAACATTGGCGGCTCAGCTATATGCTGAGCTCAAGCACTTCTTTCCCAACAATGCCGTTGAGTTCTTTATTTCCTATTACGACTACTACCAACCCGAGGCCTACATCGTGCACTCGGACACGTATATCGAAAAGGATATGTCGGTCAATGATCGAATCGATCGATTACGGCTCAAGGCAACGAGTGCTTTGGTTTCTGGGCGAAGAGATATCATTGTGGTCGCATCGGTTTCATGTATTTATGGACTCGGGTCTCCTGATGATTACCGGAAGCAAATCGTTCAGTTGAAGGTGGGAGATACTATTCTCCGAAACGAACTGCTACACAGCCTCACGGGCATTTATTATTCCAGAAACGACGTCGAGTTTGGTCCGGGCGCGTTTCGCGTGCGCGGGGATGTCGTTGAGGTCTTTCCAGCATACTCCGAGAATGAAGCCTATCGAATTGAGTTTTGGGGAGATGAAGTCGAGAAGATCAGTACTTTTGAACCGGTTTCTGGTAAGGAAATCGCCGAGGATCGGTATTTGACGATTTATCCCGCGAAGATCTTTGTTACCTCAAAAGAGAAGATTCAAACAGCGATCAGTACGATCCAAGAAGAATTAAATTGGCGACTGGCCGTTCTGCGCGAAAACGGAAAAATGCTGGAAGCACACCGGTTGGAGCAGCGCACTCTGTTTGATATTGAAATGCTCAAAGAGGTCGGGTACTGCTCGGGCGTCGAAAACTATTCTCGGCATCTGTCAGGTGTTGAGCCCGGCGAGCGGCCCAAGTGTCTTCTAGACTATTTCCCAGATGACTTCTTGATGGTCGTTGATGAAAGCCATGTTACGCTACCGCAGGTGCGTGCCATGTACAATGGAGACCGGGCTCGAAAGCTGAATTTAGTGGAGCACGGATTTCGATTGCCTTCGGCACTGGATAACCGACCGATGACGTTTGAAGAGTTCGAAGAACGTCAGGATCAAGTTATCTATGCCAGTGCAACACCAGGCGATTACGAATTGGATCTCACGGGTGGAGCCTTCGTGGAGCAGGTTATTCGGCCAACGGGGATTCTCGATCCAGAAGTCATCGTTAGACCCAGTAAGAACCAGATTGATGACCTGCTTGAAGAAATACGGATCGTCATTGATCGCGATGAAAGAGTGTTGGTGACTACGCTCACCAAACGTATGTCTGAAGACTTAGCTGACTACCTAGACGGGTACGGGCTGAAAGTGCGCTATCTGCACTCAGATATCGCCGCGTTGGACCGGGTGGACATCTTGCGTGGATTACGTGTAGGGGACTTTGATGTACTCATTGGGGTGAACCTGCTTCGAGAGGGGCTGGATTTACCAGAGGTATCTCTTGTAGCCATCCTAGATGCGGACAAGGAAGGATTTTTGCGCTCGGATCGCTCCTTGATTCAGACAGCAGGTCGTGCCGCTAGAAATGTTCGGAGTAAAATTCTGATGTATGCGGACCGAATTACCGGTTCGATGGAACGCATGATGGATGAGACTGCTCGGCGTCGTTCCATACAAATGGCATACAATGAAGAGCATGGCATTATCCCGCGGACGGTCAAGAAGTCGCTTGATGAGATTATGGAAGGGACGGCTATCGCTGATGAAAAACATGATGTTTCGGGCCCAGCGTCGCAGTATTACGATGGTTCAGATCAGTTAAAAGTCGTTGCAGATCCTGTTATTAAGTACTTGACGGATGATCAGAAGCGAGATCTGATGAAGCAGATGAAAACAGAAATGATAGAGGCAGCATCGAATCTGGAATTCGAGCGCGCCGCAGAATTACGCGATAGTGTTGCACAGATGGAGCATAGCCTGAAATGAGGTGCTCGCTCATACTCGGTATGCTTGCCTTATGGATCAGTCCGGTCCAAGCGCAACATAGTGTGCCAGCGTGTCCCCCCCTCTCTTTGTACTGTATCAATCTCATCCCAACAGAGACTTATTACGGTGCGATAGCTCATGTTGAATTAGCACGACCTGAGTCGGCGTTTGGGGTTGTGGTTTCTAGAGATGGATTACAACGGTATCAATTGGTTCTGGATGTAGCAGGGCTTCCGGATTTGCCTGAACCCCAAGAGTACGTGTTGTGGGTAATGCCGCTTGACCTCGACCCTGTCATTCGCTTGGGGTCCATCGGAAATGGTCATTTTGATATGGGTGAGGTGGCCTTCAACAAATTCATGTTGTTAGTGAGTCTCGAGTCTGAGCGTGGAAACATGGAACGGAAAGGAAGCCTCGTACTTCGGGGACGGTCTCCGTCAAGTCGCCTTGAGCCACATGACATGTTTCAGGTGTCGGCCTTTGTCGATCCGGGGGCGGCCATGGAAGAGGGGCACCATGATCACGGCTCCACAGCCTGGCCGCCCCCGGCTATGCATCCAGCAATTACCATGATGGATGCCATGATGACACTTAGCCCGGATACAGATCCATGGCTACCCGAGCACTCCGACGCCCCTTTGGCTATGCCTCGACAAGTCATGCGATTAGCCGATGGTGATTCGATCACGTTGCACGCGCATCCGGTCAAGAAGGTTATAAACGGGCGTTCATTTAGTATGCTGGGGTACAATGGTCAAATTCCAGGTCCATTGCTGGATGTTGATCGGAATACAACTATAACTGTTACATTTAGAAATGACGCTCCATTTGCTAGTTCCATACACTGGCATGGTCTCCGGCAAGACAATGCCTTTGATGGGGTACCCGGGATTACTCAAGATCCTGTATTGCCAGGAGAGTCATTCACGTACAAGGTTCACTTTCCAGATGCTGGCATGTACTGGTATCACCCGCATCATCGGGAAGAAGCACAGCAAGACTTAGGGCTGTATGGAAATATGATTGTGCGTGCACCAGACTACACGTATCTAGCTCCTGCCTCACGAGAAGAGATTCTAGTACTGGATGACTTTACGATTGGACCTCAAGGCAACGTACCGTACGGAAAAGATGCTCCAAACTTCATTCTGATGGGCCGCTTCGGCAATCAACTGCTGGTAAATGGAGAGGTTGAAGTACACCTTCGTGCCACGCAAGGCGATACTTTGCGCTGGTTTGTGACCAACGTTTCGAACACGCGCACATGGAATCTGTCATTGGATGGCCATGTAATGAACGTATTGGCCTCTGATCTGAGTCCGTTTGAAATCGAGTCTTGGGAAGAAAGTATGGCTATCGCGCCGGCCGAGCGGTATATCGCAGACTTCTATTTGGAGCAGGCTGGTACCTTTGCGATGGTAAATCGAATCCAGTCCCTTGATCATACCACCGGTGTCTTTTTTGCTGAAGTTGATACCGTGGGATGGCTTACTGTCGAGCCATCAGCCTTTGAAACACCTCCGATTAGGACAACGAAAGGGGATGTAACAGCTAACATCAGGCCCGATATTCGAGAGGAGATCAGCACCTTCTCAGCGTATGAGCATACGGAGCCAGATAAGGAAGTTGACTTGCTTATTCGAACTGAAAACTTGCCACCGCTCGTAGATTGGATTCTGAAAGTAGATCAGACCTGGTTTCCACCGGTCGAATGGTCCGGTACCATGCCCATGATGAACTGGAGTTCGACTACTAACAAAGTCGACTGGCTGATTCGTGAGCCTTCCACGGGACGTGAGAACATGGAAATAGACTGGACCTTTGCGCTGGACTCGGTCGAGAAAATTCGCATTCACAACCGTCGAGATGCACAACACGCCATGCAACATCCAGTACACCTGCATGGCCAACGATTCTTGGTACTCTCCTATAACGGACGGCCTACCACAAATCGAGTCTGGAAGGATACGGTACTTATTCCGGCTGGAATGACAGCAGACCTCTTGGTTGAGTTTACCAACCCTGGAAAATGGATGATGCACTGCCATATTGCAGAACACCTCGAAGCCGGTATGAAGCTCGCCTTTTTAGTGGAGTGAACCGCTCGACAGGTGGTGTCCGAAGGTGCATTTGAAGTTCGAATGAGTAGGGTCATGAAAGGTGATCCTGCAGTCCCTTTCGCAATCAGACGTAACGCCGTTTGACGAAAGAACACGAGTTTGGCTATACTACTTCCGAAACTTCCGTTCACTCACCCGAACTATTCGATGCGCTCCTTTACCCTCTTTCTCTTACTCGCCGTATTGGCGCTTCCCGTAAGTGCCTTTCAACGATCTGTATCGGTCCAACAATATGTCTCACACGATGCATCGATGGTGGTCATTGAAAATGCGACGGTGATTGATGGTACGGGTAGTGCAGCAAGGACTGGTCAGACTATACTAATGCAGGACGGGCGAATTTCCGCCGTGGGTGCAGACGTCAATATTCCTGAGGGCGCAGAGCGGATTGATGGGTCTGGTAAAACGGTCATTCCAGGTCTCATCGGAATGCACAATCATACGTTTTATACGACGTCTCAGCGGCGCATTCAGCTAGACTACACTGCACCCATGCTGTATCTGGCATCAGGAGTGACCACTATTCGGACCACGGGAAGTTATGCTCCCTACTCCGAACTCGAACTCAAGCAAGCTATTAATCGTGGTCAGCGAGTGGGACCCAAAATGTTTATTACAGGGCCGTACATCACCGGTGGCGAAGGCTACACGTACATGACCCGGTTGAAGGATGCTGATGATGCTAAGCGGGTTGTGAGATACTGGGCTGAAGAAGGGGTGGATTGGTTTAAAGCCTACAATATGATTAGCAGGGATGAGCTTAAAGCAGCCATAGAAGAAGCTCACGCACACGGACTTAAAGTAACGGGTCATTTGTGTTCTGTCAGCTTTAGGGAGGCTGTGGCTCTCGGTATTGATAATCTGGAGCACGGGTTTTTTACGAACACGGATTATGATGAAGATAAACCGCTAGATGAGTGCCCCACTGACTTCAGAGAAAGCCTGATCGGAATGGAAATGGATAGCGATGAGGTTCAGGCTACTTTCAAGGAAATGATAGATGCAGGTGTGGGTATGACGTCGACGCTGGCCGTGTACGAGATGTACGTACCCAATCGTCCGCCTCTCGAACAAAGAGTCTTAGATGCCATGTCGGGAGAAGTCCAGCAAGAGTACCTACAAACGCGGGCCAATATTGCGGATCAAAACTCTCAGATGTGGAAACAGCTATTTGCGAAATCGCTTGAGTTTGAAAAAGCGTTCGTGGAGGCCGGCGGATTACTGGCATCTGGAGTGGATCCAACAGGATATGGCGGAGCCTTACCCGGGTATGGAGACCAGCGTAATTTTGAGCTACTACACGAAGCCGGATTTGAGACCGCAGAGGTGGTTCAAATTATGAGCCTTAATGGGGCTGATATTCTGGGCATTGCTTCAGAAACCGGTAGTATTGAAGCTGGAAAGTGGGCTGACTTGGTCTTGATCGACGGTGACCTCAGTAGTGACCCTGCCTTAATTAGAAACGTTCAAATGGTGTTTCGTGAAGGCATTGGCTACGATGCCCCGGCTATGGTCCGGGCAATAGAAGGAAAAGTCGGGGTTCAGTAAGCCGTTTTTATAACATCCCTACAATACCAACCCTAATCATCGCAACAGCAATAGCGGCCAGAAACAAGCTGGTTACTTTTGCTATGGCTTTGGCTGTATCGGCTCCTAGCTTCAAGATGAGTCTCGGCCCGTAAAGAAAGCCAACCGTGATCAGTGTCAAATTGATAAGAAGTGAGACTAAACTGGGGACGTAACCGAAACTTTGTTGGCTCACGATGATCGTAGTAATGGCGGCCGGTCCGATGGTCAGGGGAATGCCGATGGGAACGATTCCAATGGTGGATGTTTCTTTGTCATCCTCATCGGGTGAACGCTGACGAAAATCGCCGAAAATCAGGTCTGTGATGGCTAGCACGAGAAGAATGAGTCCCCCACCGACGCGGAGGTCATCTATCGTAATACCCATTGTTTGGAAGATGACTTGACCGGCGAAAAGAATCAGCACAGCAACGCCAAACGCGGTTGAAGAGGCCTGAAGAACTAATTTTCTTCGAGCAACTTCTGTCATACCGTCGGTTAAACCCATAAAAATGGGTAGGACACCTGGCAGGTTCATCGCCACAAACAGAGGCAGGAATGATTCGATGTATGGATTCATCGTATTATTCAGATCTTGAGCAATCAAAAATGAAGGAAGCGCGGGGTAACTCCCGACCGAATATACGGATGCACATAAATCAACAAATGAATCGAATTCTCACAACCTTGTTTGTCGCCTTTTTAGTCCTCTCTGGTTGCGCAGTGCAGTCCAACCTAGATGAAGGACCTGATGACGTTTTATACTTTGAGCCCATCGCTATTGGACAGTCAGGATCCATCCGCGATACGCTCGAAGTTGTAGTATCGGATGAAGGGGCTCTTTCTGAGGCCTTAGCTAAGGTTAACCCGCTTGGAGAGCTGCCATCCATCGACTTCAATCAATCAATGGTCGGTATCATCGCCATACCCACGAATTCAGGTGGATTCGTTGTCGAGGTGCAGTCTGTTGAACAACGAGGCGAAGAAATCCAAGTGCATTATCTACTTTCTGTGCCAGGCGCAGACTGCATAACAGTGCAAGCGTTGTCTTTGCCCTTCCAAATCATCAGTATGAGGAGGGCTCAAGGCGAGTTTCGCTTCATTCGGGAAGAACGACGATACAGCTGTGGACTCTAGCTTTAAGCTAGGGTCGGGTTTTCGACGCGTTCATCGGTCTCAATTTTACCGTCACGTAAGCGCACAATGCGGCGTGCATGCTGAGCTATATCTTCTTCGTGCGTAACGACTAGAATGGTATTTCCAGCTTGATGCAGAGACTCGAAGAGGTGCATGATTTCGATCCCTGTTTTTGAGTCCAGGTTACCTGTTGGCTCATCTGCTAGCAATATGGCAGGATCATTCACCAAAGCTCTTGCCACCGCTACGCGCTGACGCTGCCCTCCAGAAAGCTCATTAGGCTTATGATCCATGCGATCTCCTAGCCCGACGTTTTCGAGGGCCTTTGAGGCCATTTCTTTCCGCTTGGATCTGGAATGCCCAGCATACACGAGGGGTAATTCCACGTTTGCTAGGCAATCCACACGCGGAAGCAGGTTGAACGTCTGAAATACAAATCCAATTTGACGATTTCTGGCTCCTGCCAATTCATCGTCGTCCATCTCGCTAACATCCTCTCCATTCAGTACGTAAGTGCCACTGGTTGGGATATCTAGTGCTCCGATGATATTCATCATGGTAGACTTTCCTGAACCAGAGGGGCCCATGATCGCTACGTATTCGTTTGGATAAATAGTAATGGTGGCGCCATCAAGTGCCTTTACCACCTGTGTCCCCATTTTATAGATCTTCCGAACGTCGGTGAGCTGAATAATGGGCTCGACTTGACGCTGTTCCATATTGGTTTCCATTGAGGATTCAGGTCTGATTATTCTTGTTCGGTATTTGCGCGGCGACTTTCTTGTTCTTCGACCAATACGTCGGGCTTCAACGTTCTGGAAACCGCCCGGTATGGACCGAGAACTACTTGATCATTTACGCTCACACCGGAAAGAATAACGATATGAGAATCATCAGCAATCCCTGTTTCAACTTCTACAACACGCGTACGATCACCATCAATTAAAAAGACAATTCTTCGGAGGTCTTCTTCCTCGGCACTTCCTGAGTCTGTAGAACGTTTGTCCTTTTCCGTTACGTTTCCTTCTTCATCCACATCATACTGTGCAAAATCGCGGACTGTAACGGCTTGAATGGGTACGGTTGTCGCGTCCGGAATGGTATGCGTAAATACGTCTACCGTGCCACTCATTCCTGGGCGGAAGTTAGGCATGTCTGCCGATGCAACCGGCAGTTCAGCGTTGTCGAAAACGTCATCTGCTCCGCTTTCGTCAAAAATGATATTATGGGGGTCCAGAATGCGAATCTTGACGGGAAAGTTGGTGATCTGATTTTGAGTGCCCTGCCCCTGAACACGAGCCGAGTTAGCAATCTCTGTTACAATTCCTTTAAACATCCGATTGGGATAGGCATCTACTTCAACGGCAGCAGTATCTCCAAGAGCTACGTTTACTACGTCATTTTCGTTGACGTCGACTTCTAGCTCCATCTGATTCAATTTTGCGACGCGCATCATCTCCGTTCCCGTCATCTGGCTCGTACCAACCACACGTTCTCCGAGCTCAACAGCTAGAATAGAAATGGTGCCGTCCATTGGAGCATAGATGATCGTCTTGGCCAAGTTCTCCTTCATCTCCTTGAGACGGGCCTCAGCAATTTTGACACTGTACTGAGAAGCCTCATAGGAGGCTTTCATCGTTTCGAATCGCGTGGATGCGGTTTGGTAAGCAGATTCAGAAATAGCACCAGACTCGTACAGCGATTTCTGTCTATTGAGTTCCAATTCCGCGTTCATCAGGTCGGCCCTACGCTGCGCTTCGTTAGCCTTTGACTGCAAGACGGAGGCTTCGGATTGGTCTACTTGAGCTTGGTAAAAATCAGGCTTAATCCGCGCGAGCAGCTGTCCCCTTTTCACATTGTCGCCTTCGACGATGGGAAGCTCCACGATTTCTCCAGATACATCCGGGCTGATTTTGACTTCAATCTCGGGCTGAATATTGCCAGAAGCTGTAACCATCTGCGTGATCGTTCGAACTTCAACATCGCCAAATTCAATTTTGGTGGCTTTCTTTTTGGAACCGACAAGCCCAGTAGCATTGACAACGACGCCAAGAACTACAGCGAGAATGATCAGGATTCCAACAAAAATGAGGATGCGTTTGGTGGCGTTTTTCTTTTTGGCCATAATATTCAATCAGTCTTGGATTGTTTGAAACCGGTAAGCAATCCGGACGCTTAGTTAAAAAGAGGTTTTGTTGGGTCCAGTGATCCCTGGTAGTATTCTATGAGGCGATGCTGGAAATGAAATTGGAAGACGGCCTGAGCGCGCTGGCTTGCGGCGTCGATATAGCGCGAATTGGACTGAGTCAGTTCAACTAATGTTGATGCACCTACGTTATAACGTTCCTGCTCAACTTGAAAAGCCTGGTCGGCAGCACGGAGGCTTTTCTCTGTCACCTCAAGTCTCTTTACAGCAGTTTGGTAATCGAGATACGCTTGACGCACTTCAATGGCTACGCTCTGCTGTAGATTTTCCATATCCAACAGCGCATTTGAGTATTGGACCTTGGAGGACTGTATACCCCGTTTTACGTTCAAACGATTAAATAGCGGGACGGACAGGCTGAGGGATACACGCTCAGAACGGTTATTCGTCATCTGATCGCTGAAATCAAAGGGACTATTCGACGTGTAGCTTGACCCAGCGCCAAAACTCATTCCTAATGTTGGCAAATATCCTGCTTTTGCAGCCTTAATATTGCTTTCCGATGCGCGAATTAAAAACTCCTGCGCCTTTAGATCTGGCCTGCGTTCAAACGCAGCACGAACTAATTCATTCGGATCATAAGCGCGAAGATTCGTGGGTATATCCTCCGCCGCAGGGGCAGGGAATGCGTAATTGGCCAGCGGATCTACCTGAAGGACCTGAATAAGTCTGGTTTTGCTAGACTCAAAATTACTTTCTGCTGTGAGAAGTAAGGCCTCACTACTGGCAGCGGTTGCTTGTTGTTGATAAAGATCAGAAACGGCGCGCTGTCCGACGCGAACAAACTCTTCTATCTGTTCGAGCAGGCTTTGCTGAGACTCTACATCTTCCTGTCGGATACGGATGTTTTCTTCAGCTAAAATCACATTCAGGTAATTCGACACTACGTTGAATACAACCTGCTGTTGTGTTCGCGCGAAATTAGCTTCCTGTGACTCAAGTACAGCTCTGGCTCCCTCTAAGGATGCGACATCCGCGAAGCCGTTAAATATGTTCAAACCCGAACTTGCTGAATAATTGAATCCATCAGATGAGGCATTCACTAGGCTGCCCGTCGTCTGATCAAATTGTAAGCCGAAATTGCGGCTCGCGCCCGTATTAAAGTTTAGGTTTGGCAGAAAATCCGCTCGCTCAGATTGAACAGTAATTTCCTGCAATTTGAGATTGTTTTCTGCACGCTTGATCGTCACATTTCGTTCTAATGCGATCTCGATGGCTTCGTTAAACGTGATTTCTCTTACTTCCTGAGCTTGTGCTGTGAAAGTAGAGATCATCAAAGTTACTATAGGTAGCACGTGAGCTATAGCTCGGAGTGGACGGGACATGTTACTTCGGCCGATCATGATACTATTCATTTGGTTTCTCTAGAATACCGTCTCTGTAAAGAGGTATCTCCTGTTTTATCGCATGGGTTAGACGCGGTAATCTTGACTCTCATTCCTGTGCAGGAGCTAGAGAAAGCCATATTGCAAAAGCATTCAGATTGTTACTGCCATCGATTAAATGAGAGTATAACTCGCTGAAATGCAGGACGGTGTACGGTCGGCCTTTCGGACGGTTGCGAAAAATATGAGAAGGTTTGCGTGAAGGCCGGGGATTCTCGGAATCTTGGAGAAGTACCTACAGAGGTTAATCGTGTGGATGAGGCATTATTTCGAAGATTAGGCCTTGTTTCTTACACTACCATTCACGGATTGACCTTAGCATTGCCTGGAAATCGTTGCACAGATGTTTTCCAACAAACGCCAGCCCTCCAGCTTACTATCATGATGCGCACTCCTTTACTTACGCTTACGCTTTTTCTTGTTTTATCAGTCGGTTTGGCATTTGGCCCAAGCATGACTGGATTTATCGTCGATGATCCACCTGTTTTGAAGGTACCGGATGGATTCAAAGCAGAGATTCTATTCAGTCCGACTGCTTCAGATAGTAGTTCGTGGGTGTCGCTTACCATGGACCCCAAAGGGCGCTTGCTGGCATCCGATCAGTATGGATCCCTCTATCGCGTGGAGCCATCAACCTTGGGTAGCGATCCTGCGTCGACCAAGGTGGAAAAATTAGATATTGAAATTGGACATGCACAAGGACTCCTTTGGGCCTTCAACAGCCTGTATGTGGTTGTGAATAGCGAAAAAGGTGTGAGCGGCAATGGTAGCGGGCTGTATCGGGTTAGAGATACAACCGGAGATGATCAGTTTGACACAATAGACCGACTTGCAACGTTTGAGGGTTTTGGTGAGCACGGTCCTCACTCTGTGATTTTGGGTCCGAACGGTACATCGTTGTATCTGGTTGCCGGAAATCACACGGAATTGCCGACCGGAATGGGTAGTCTTGTTCCACAGGTCTGGAAGGAGGACCAATTGCTACCCACCATTCTTGATCCTCGAGGACACGCTGCTGATCGAAAGGCGCCGGGTGGCTGGATTGCTCGAACCGATCCAATGGGTACCAATTGGGAACTGGTTAGTACGGGGTTCAGAAACACGTTTGATATTGCTTTCAACCAAGATGGTGAGCTGTTCGCATTTGATTCTGATATGGAGTGGGATCTCGGAATGCCGTGGTATCGCCCGATTCGAGTAATCCATGTCACAAGTGGGAGTGAGTTCGGTTGGCGAACGGGCTCAGGGAAGTGGCCCGCTTATTATCCGGACAACTTGCCAGGAGTCGTTGACGTCGGACAAGGTTCTCCAACGGGAATCGTCAGCGGCGCCAATGCAGCGTTTCCATCTCGGTATAAAAACGGTCTCTTTACGTTCGACTGGAGTTTTGGGACCATTTATTGGGTAGGGTTGAAGCAGGAAGGGGCTACCTATGTTGGTGAGGTGGAAGAGTTTTTATCCGGCGTCCCGTTGCCATTAACAGATGGGTTGATCGGCTCTGACGGCGCATTGTATTTCGTGACAGGTGGTCGCCAACTCGATTCATACATGGTTCGAGTATCCTATGTGGGTTCGGAGGATACTTCAACGTCCGTAGATCCTTTGCCGCCAACCACCAATCAAGCGCTTCGTCATTCTCTTGAAGCCTTCCACGGGAAACAGGATGCTGGTGCTCTCGACGCCGCTTGGCCGCACCTCGATCATGAAGATCGCTTTGTTAGATACGCTGCGAGGCTAGCCATAGAGCACCAACCCGTTTCATCGTGGCAACAGCGTGTTTTATTAGAAAATGATCCACAGCGTCGGCTATATGGCGTGATTGCCCTTGCCCGACATGGCTCCAAGGACCTTCGAGATGATGCCTATCAAGCCTTGTTATCCATTGAGGAAGCACAGCTTTCCGCAGGAGAGAAGTTAGATTTAATGCGTGCCTTTGGCCTTGTAATGATTCGATTGGGAGAACCTGATGGTACCATTCGTGATGCTATGATTGAGACTCTCAATTCCAATTATCCGGGGACAGAGGCTGCGTTGAATAGAGAAAGAGGGCGCCTTCTGGCAGTCCTTGATGCGCCTGGAATTGTGGGGAAAATGCTATCGGAGTTGGCTGTGTACGGTTCTGTAGAAACGGACGATGGACTTATTTCTGATTCCGTGATTGTTCGAAGTGAACAGTATGGTCCGACCTTGTCCGAAATGCGAGCCAATATGCCCAGGCCCCAAGAAATCGATATCGTGATGAGTCTGAGGGTTGTACAGTCAGGGTGGACACTGTCTCAACGAGAAGTGTATTTCCAGTGGTTCTACGACGCCCTTCGGAAGAGTGGTGGTGAGAGTTATGTCGGTTTTCTGGAACACATTCGAGCAGACGCGCTGGAAAGAGTGCCTCAAACTGATCGGGAAGCACTGGCAGACCTAACGGATTCCTATTCGGTCCAGGCTCTGAGTTTTGCTGACCTACCGCAGCCAGAGGGACCAGGTCGAAATTGGAATAGGCAGGAGCTTGGGAGACTAATGGGAGACGAGTTAGGCCGGCCACGTAATTTCGAAGTCGGTCAACGCATGTATGCCGCCGCACTGTGTCAGGCTTGTCATGTTATGAAGGGTGTTGGAGGGGCGATCGGCCCGGACCTTACACAAGTTGGGACCCGGTTTTCGAGAGGAAACATCATCGCGGCTATTAACTCTCCGAGCGACGCCATTTCGGATCAGTACACCTCGACTATTCTAACAACGACAGACGGAAAATCAGTTATAGGAAGGATAGTAAGTGAGGACGATGAGGCCGTCATGTTGAATCAAAATCCGTACGCCCCAGATCAACAGATTCGTGTATTCAAGTCCGCAATTGTTGATCGTGAAAATTCTCCCGTGTCCATCATGCCTGCAAGACTTTTGAACCGGTTGAACGAGCAAGAAGTCGCGGATATCATGGCATTCCTGCTCTCGGGCGGGGATCCAGAACACAAATGTTATACAAATGATGGTGGGTGTCTGGCAACAGAAGAGGAGTAATGTGGAGATGCTCTGTGTAGGTGTTGTGTCTTGGAATGCAGCGTACGGTTCAAGGAGTTGGGTGCATCGCCTCCTATTCGATCCTCAAACGACCGTTTGATAGCGCTCGCTACATGATTGTAGTACCTCATCTGACCCCGCTTCCACCAGACTATTCGCTAATATCAAATAAATACGCACAACTGTGGGAATTATATGCGACGAAGAGAATTTCTGAAAGGGACGATTGTGGCTGGAGTTGGTGCTTCGGTAGCTCCTAGTGAGATAGGGGCACGCGCCGATGAATCACCCATAATTCCCGTCGTTCTGCGATGCGAGTCTCTCGAAAACCCACTTGGAATAGATGATGCACATCCTCGATTAAGTTGGAAACTCGAGGCGGTTGATGATGCGCGAAATCAGATCCAGACTGCGTACCGAATTCAAGTGGCGTCAAGTAACGAACTTCTTTCGATGGGTTCGGCAGACATATGGGACACTCAAAAAGTGTTTTCTGGTGACCAACTGCACCTTGAATATGGAGGAAGGCCCCTCATTAGTGGTCAGAGATGCTATTGGCAGGTAGAAGTTTGGGATGGTGACGATCGTAAGTCCATTCCAAGTGTTATTTCTTGGTGGGAAATGGGTTTGCTGAAGCCCTCAGATTGGACAGGATCGTGGATTTCAGATGGAACTCCACTGCCCAAGATGGATGAAGGACACTACCAGGACGATCCTGCACCCCTGTTCAGACGAAGCTTTCAAGTTGATAAGCCCGTTGAGCGAGCTCGGCTTTATGCCACTGCCTTGGGCTATCATGATCTTCGTCTGAATGGCGAAGATCTGTCAGATCATGTTTTGGATCCTGCCTGGACGAGTACCTCCGAACGTGTCTTTTACACTTGTCATGATTTGACCGAGCGATTGCGCGAAGGAGAAAATGTGCTTGGAGTCATGCTTGGAAATGGTTGGGCCAATCCTCTTCCGTTAAGAATGTGGAGTCGCATAAATATTCGTGAGCACCTTCCTGTAGAGCGGCCGAGATTCCTTTCTGAATTGATTATCGAGTATGCCGATGGATCCGAGGATCGCGTAGCATCTGACGGCTCATGGTTAGTTTCGAAAGGGCCATTGCTTCGAAACAGTGTTTATTTGGGAGAATCATATGACGCCCGGTTGGAGCAGTTAGGCTGGGACGCTCCTGGTTTTGAAGATTCGCATTGGAGGGCTGTGAGTGAGTTAACTGAGACCATGGAACGCTGCCGCTCCATGCCGATTCCTCCTATTCGAGCTACAAGAACTCTGAAAGCCGAATCTTTGACAGAGATTAGCGATGGTGTCTATGTATTCGACTTCGGTCAAAATTTTGCTGGGTGGGCTCGGCTGAAGGTGGAGGGTCCGAGAGGCTCTACTGTTCAGATGCGTTTGGGAGAACTTCTGTATGAGGATGGATCTCTCAATCCCATGACAGCGGTAACGGGGCAGATTAAAGGCCTTCGAGAAGATGGTACACCTAGAGGTGGCCCTGGAGCCCCTGAAGTTGCGTGGCAGGCTAATACATACACGCTTCGGGGTGGAGGACCTGAGGAATATTCTCCACGGTTCACCTTCCATGGATTTCGATATGTAGAAGTCACAGGGTTTCCCGGAAAGCCGGACCTCTCGTCTCTTGAAGGTCTAAGACTCAACACCGACGTAGATTCCGTTGGTACGTTCGAATGCTCCAATGAACGATTTAATCGTATCCAAGAAATGGTGCGTTGGACGTTCCTAAGTAATCTTTTCAGCGTTCAATCTGATTGCCCTGCTCGTGAGAAATTTCAATATGGAGGCGACATTGTGGCTTCCAGTGAAATGGCCATTTACAACTACGATATGGCTACGTTTTATGCGAAGGCGGTATCTGATTTCAGCGATGCTCGAGTGGGGGATGGATGGTTTACCGAAACTGCTCCGTACGTAGGCATTGCCGCAGCAAATTATGCGGAAGGTGCCGGACCAATTGGATGGGGTTTAGCGCATCCTCTGCTGGTTGCACAACTGTATCAATACTACGGCGATATTCGCATCATTGAAGAGCATTTTGAGGCCGCCCGTATCTGGGTTGATCTACTCGAAGCATCATCCGTGAACTATATCATTGATCGGTGTATTGGAGATCATGAGAGTCTAGATCCCAAACCAATTGAACTGATAGCAACGGCTCAGTTCTTCCAAGCAGCAACATTGGTTTCTGAGTTTGCTGAGATACTGAACAAACCATTAGAGGTATCGCACTACAGTCGTCTCGCTGCCCGAATCAAGGCGGCATTTATAGAACATTTTTTGGAAGAGGGCACGGGGCGATTCGGAGTCGCAACCCAGGCAGCACAATCAACGGCGCTGTATATGGGATTGGTACCTGATTCTGAAAAAAGGGCTGCAACACAGCGGATGGTTGACTCCGTGTCATTGGATCACAAGGGGCATGTGGCTACAGGTATTTTCGGAACGAAATACCTGCTGAACATGCTGTCTGCGACATCAAACAACGATGTTGCCTATCGCATGGTTGATCAAAAAGAGTTTCCGGGTTGGGGTCACATGTTGGAAAACGGTGCTACGACTCTTTGGGAAACTTGGGCGCAAAGTGACAATGTCTATTCACAGAACCATCCTATGTTTGGTATGGTGAGCGAGTGGTTCTTTAAATCGCTCGGCGGTATTGAACCCTCAAGCCGTGCACGCGGGTAT
>DKOG01000012.1 GCA_002469915.1 Bacteroidetes bacterium UBA7368 | reverse complement strand
CCATTAACGGCCAAGAAAAATATTCGGGCGCAAGAGATTGCGTTAGAGAATCATCTCCCAATTATCTACCTAGTCGACTCAGCCGGTGTGTTTCTTCCGATGCAGGACGAAATATTTCCCGATAAGGACCATTTTGGGCGCATTTTTAGAAATAATGCACAGCTATCCGCCAAGGGTATACCCCAAATTGCTGCCATTATGGGCAGTTGTGTGGCCGGTGGCGCATATCTGCCTATCATGAGCGACGAGGCTCTTATCGTTGATGGTACGGGATCCGTATTCCTCGCGGGCCCTTTCCTCGTCAAGGCCGCAATAGGTGAACAAGTCGACAATGAAACTTTGGGAGGAGCTGCCATACATTCAGAAGTGTCTGGGGTGACGGATTATCGGGTTCCTGATGATGAAACCTGCCTCCGAACGATTCGGGACCTTGTAGCCAAAAGCGGACATCGTCCACAAGGTGTTTTTGACCGAGGCACACCAGTATTGCCCCATCAAGATCCAGACGAAATTAAGGGAATCATGCCCGTCACGGGATCTGAGCCGTATGATATGAAGGAGGTCCTGGGCCGCATAATTGATGCAGGTTCTTGGACGGAATACAAAGCGGGGTATGGAAAAACACTGCTTACTGCTTACGCTCGAATTGATGGGTGGAGCGTGGGGATTGTCGCCAACCAGCGCGAAATAGTGAAAGCTCGAGTCGGAGTTAAGGCTGGTACAGATGAGCTTCAGGCGGGAGGAGTCATATATTCCGATTCTGCGGATAAGGCAGCTCGTTTCATTATGAACTGTAATCAGAAAAGAATCCCGTTGGTTTTTCTCCAGGACGTCTCAGGTTTTATGGTTGGCTCTAGGGCTGAACACGGGGGAATTATCAAGGACGGCGCCAAAATGGTAAACGCAGTTTCCAATTCTGTGGTACCCAAGTTTACCGTCATCGTTGGAAATTCCTACGGAGCAGGAAATTATGCAATGTGTGGTCGGGCTTACGATCCAAGAATGATCTGCGCATGGCCAACCGCTCGTATTGCGGTAATGGGTGGGGCACAAGCCGCTAAAACCTTGTTACAAATTCAGAAGGCTAACTTCGCGCGGAGTGGAAATGAGCTGGACGAAGGTGAAGAAAAGCGGTTATTAGCCGAAATAACGGCTAAGTATGATGCACAAACTCGGCCGTATTATGCGGCGGCGCGGATGTGGGTCGATGAAATCATCGAACCGGATCAGACCCGGGCGTGGCTTTCCAGAGGAATGGAAATTGCGAGCTTGAATCCTGAACTTCCTGTATTCAACCCTGGGGTATTACAAACCTAGGGGACGCAGTATGTTGTTAAGAGAACAGAAAATCTTTCTATCTGAGAAGTATGTCTGAATCGATCTGGAAAAAGGAAATAAGTCTTGAGTTGTTGAACTCATTCAGCAGCCAGACCATGGTCGAGCAAATAGGCATCCGATACACCGAGATTACCGATTCGACCATCTCTGCGGAGATGCCCGTAGACGCACGAACTCATCAGCCCCTAGGATTACTCCACGGCGGAGCTTCGGCGGCCCTGATCGAAACGTTGGCGAGTGTGGCGGCTACCTGGGCCGTCGGACCCAACCAGTATTGTGTTGGTGTCGAGATAAACGCCAATCATCTACGCGCAGTCAGGTCTGGTGTAGTCACGGGAACGGCGTCCCCTCTTCACCGTGGATCCAGCATCCAAGTGTGGCAAGTAGATATTCATGATTCTGCAAGTCGACTGGTCTGCACAGGGAGACTCACGCTGGCTGTTATGTCACAGGACCGATCTTAGACGCTAAACGGCGCGTAAATACTGCACTGAAAAGTAGTTCTGATCGTCTGTCCAGACTTGCTCAACTTTGAAGCCAGCTGCTGCTGCAGTCTCTGAGAAATGCTCTAAGCTGTACTTGTGGGAATACTCAGTCAGGATCGTCTCGCCCTTTTGGAAATGGATCGTTGTATCCCTGATCTGGATCTGTTGATCGCGAAGCACTTCTAGGTGCATTTCAATTCGTGACTCTTCGGAGTTGAAGAAAGCCACATGTTTGAAACCAGATAAGTCGAATCCCGCGCCAATTTTTTCATTGGCATGGTTCAACACATTGAGGTTAAAAGCAGCTGTTACTCCTTGGGAATCGTTGTATGCTGCTTCTAAAACGGAGGAATCTTTCAAGAGATCGACGCCCACAAGTAGACCACCATTCAATCCTACTAGGTGGTGTATTCGTTTCAGGAATGAGATGGCGTGATCGGTGGAAAAATTGCCAATCGTCGAGCCGGGGAAAAAGACCCCAACACGTGTGCCAGGAGTCGGGGATAAGTTCAACGAAATCTGTTGGGAATAGTCCGCACATACTGGGAGCACTGTCAGATTGGGGTAATTCATTCTGGTCTGCTCCGAAGCGGACAGTAAATGCTCCCTAGATATGTCGATGGGGACGTAGGCCTCTACATCCGGGATAGATTTAAGTAAAAGTTGAGTTTTGAAACTACTTCCACTGCCGTACTCCACCAGGATAACCGATTCTCCAAGAGTCTGAGTGATGTCAGACATATGCTCCTGAAGTATGCCCAATTCGGTGCGGGTTGGGTAATACTCGGGAAGCTCACAGATTTGATCGAATAAAACAGAACCCTTGAGATCGTAAAAATATTTAGAAGGCAGCGACTTAGATGTCTGGGTTAGACCATGAATGGCATCGTCAAAAAATGAATTGGTTTTAGGTTCGAGGTCGAGAAAAAGAGGGACCTGAAAAGACATAAATTATTTTGTCTTGGTGAGGCGAATAGCAGAAAATTGCCATCGAGCAGAAGTTGGGAAAAAATTTCGATAGGTGGGTCGAATGTGATCTTTTGGAGTGGCGCAGGATCCGCCTCTCAGAACGAATTGATTGGCCATGAACTTGCCATTGTATTCGCCAAGAGCTCCCGCAACGGGTTTGTAACCAGGGTACGGGGAATAATGGCTATTGGTCCACTCCCACGCTGAACCAAAGAGATGCACGAAGGGATGCTTTTGGGCATCCCCCGTAGAAAAGTGAGGGTGGAAAATCATTTCATGGGAGAAGTGTCCTTCGGTATTTACAGATTTTAATACTGTTTCCAATTCAAATTCGGTTGGTAAACGATATCCCGCCCACCGTGCAAAGGCATCGGCTTCAAAGTAGGATAGATGGGTTGCAGGGGCATTGGGATCTAGCGGCTGTTTTCCGTACAGAGTAAACTCAGACCAGCCTCCATCCTCTGTAATCCAATAAATGGGGCATTGCCAGTTTTCTGTTTGAACCTTGGAAAACCCTTCTGAAAGCCAAAGAGTGGCATCATTGTATCCTCCAGAGGTAATAAACTGTTCGAATTCCCCATTCGTCACAGGTCGATTTGCAAGTTCGAATGGCTCTAAAAATTGCCGATGAATAGGAAGCTCGTTGTCAAAATGAAACGCTTCTGATTCGTGGCCAATGGGCACAATGCCCTCGTCAAAGGAGTGCCAAGAAAGGGCGCCCAAATCGGCTGAGAGAGGAAATGATTGTTCTGAGTAGGCTGGAAAGAGCGGATTTACCGATAAGTTGTGCTTAAGATCGGTAACGATCAATTCCTGATGTTGCTGTTCATGATTTAATCCTGTTTCCAACACGGAATGAGCTTCTGTTGGAAGGTCGTGACTGAGGAACTCCATCATGGCTTCGTCTACATAGCTTCGGTAGGCATAGACTTCCTTAACAGTAGGGCGAGAAAGTAATCCTCGGTGGTGGCGGACGAATCGTTCTCCAGCCTGCACGTAGTAGGAGTTGAATAGGAAGGCAAAACGCTCATCAAAAGGGGAATATGACGGGGCAAACGCCTTAAGTACGAAGGTTTCAAAGAACCAGGTCGTGTGAGCCAGATGCCATTTCATTGGGCTTGTGTCTGGCATGGATTGAATGACATAGTCTTCAATTTCAAGGGGCGCACAGATCGCTTCCGTTTGCTTTCGAACGGACTCAAATCGATTAGCGATGTTCAGGCTGTCGACGCTAGAGTGCGAAGTCACAGTTGGAGCTTTAGGCAACGTCATGAGATCTTTGATGCGATGATTGTCTTCGGTTCAGGCTGAACCCTTCAGCATACTTACCTATCTTCCGTCGTATAGGATTCATGTATTTCTGATTCGTTACGTACAGCGACAATGCCGATTATTTTTTCCGACTTCAAGGTCCTTCGGGTAGGTTATCTCTTTATTGCGCTTTTGTTGGGTTGCTCGAGTGGGCCAGCAATAATGGAATCTTCCCCATCTGCAGCGCAAGGGGATGAGCCTCAATATAAAACCGGAGATGTTCGCACGGTGAACATACCTGGAACAGAGGTCACTTTTTCTCTCGTTTACGTCGCAGGTGGATCATTTATGATGGGTAGCTCCGAGACGGAAGAAGGTCGCGACACGGATGAAGGACCACAACGAGATACGAAGTTAGACGGATACTGGATCGGTCAGTACGAGGTTACAGATAATGCGTTTTCTGTTTTTCGGTATCCCGATCGTGATGCAGACACGACTGCAGTAGCGGGTGCTTTCTATGATGTGAATTCCGTGAGTCGCCCCAGCCCACCTTATGAGGACCCTGCTTTTGGAATGGGCGGGAATGCAAAACCCGCTGTCGGGATGACGCAATGGGGAGCGCTACATTTTGCAAAATGGCTCACGCAGAAGACGGGTGTGTTTTTTCGGTTGCCCACAGAAGCGGAGTGGGAAAATGCATGTCGGGCTGGAACGGACACTCCATTCAGTTTCGGATTAGACGAAGCGGATTTGGATGAGTATGGTTGGTACGAGGACAACAGTGAGTATGCACTTCAACGGGTGGGTCAGAAGCTGCCCAACGATTGGGGGTTGTACGATATGCATGGAAATGCATCTGAGTGGACCATGGACGAATACGTGTCTACCTACTTTCAGGATACCGCATCCAAAAATCCGTGGGTTGAGCCCTCCAGATTACATCCAAGAACGGTGCGCGGTGGTGCTTATGATGATCCCTCTTCTGAAGCGAGATGCGCCAATCGGTTAGAGTCTACGCTTAATTGGAAGCGAAGAGATCCACAGATTCCAAAGAGCTTCTGGTGGAATACGGATGCTCCGTTTTTGGGCTTCCGTTTGGTCGCTCCAGAGGCTGGGATGAGTGAGGACGATCAACTCTTTTTTTGGACCATGGTGCTCGGAGAATGAATTCGTTTGTGAAATAGTGGATCGGTTGCGGTGTCTCCACTAGATTCCTACTGGAATTTCCTTGTCAATACTCATCGCCTCCAGACCATCTATGGAAAAGTTTTTTGACGCCCAACAGCGCAGTCGACGTGAATTCATGAAGGCTAGCTCAGCCGCTGTAGTCGGCTCAGTCGTAGCCTCTTCAGTGCCGCTTTCTGCAAACGCTTATTATTCGTCCGATGACGTAATAAAGATCGGAATAATTGGTTGTGGCGGGCGAGGAACCGGTGCCACGGTGCAGGCGCTTAGTACACGGGAAAACATTAAGCTGGTGGCGATGGCAGATGCTTTTCGGGATCAGCTAGATAACAGCCTAGAGCAGATACTCAATCCAGAAGCAGGACATGCTGAAGCGGTTGCGGGAAGGGTAGACGTTCCTGAGGAGCATAAATTTGTTGGGTTTGATGCGTATACCAAATTGATCCCATTGGTTGATGTGGTACTCATTGCCACTCCTCCAGGATTTAGGCCGATTCATTTTGAAGCTGCTGTAGAAGCTGGAAAGCATGTTTTCATGGAGAAGCCGGTTGCAACCGATGCTCCAGGTATTCGTCGAGTGTTAGCTGCTGCCGAAGTCGCCAAACAGAAAAAACTAAACGTGGTAGTTGGCCTTCAACGTCACTATCAGTCGCGCTATCGGGAATGGGTGGAGCGTATGCACCACGGCATGATCGGCGACATTACAACCTCCAGAGTGTATTGGAATAGTGGGGGCGTTTGGGTTCGGGATCGCGCTGGCTTGGAAGAAAAAGCCGGTCGAAAGTTGACTGAAATGGAGTACCAGATGCGTAACTGGTATTACTTCAATTGGCTTTGTGGCGACCACATTGTAGAGCAGCACATTCATAATATTGACGTATCGAACTGGGTCATGCAGGGCGTTCCGGTAAGGGCGCAAGGGCAGGGAGGCCGACTTGTACGGACGGGGCAAGATCACGGTGAGATTTTTGATCATCACTTCGTGGAATACGAGTATGAGAATGGCGCTCGTATGATCAGTCAGTGCCGGCATATGCCGAGTACAATGAGTCGGGTCACCGAAGCTTTTCACGGTACCAACGGCACGGCACCAAGCCCGGGTGTGATCGTTTCAGCCTCTGGTCATACGCTATACAATCATCAAGGCAAGAATGATAAAAACCCTTATCAGGTTGAGCACGATGAACTATTTGCTGCTGTAGCTGGTAGAGATTACAAGTACTGGGACGCGGAGAACGGTGCTCATGCTACGATGACTGCTATTTTGGGTCGTCTCTGTACCTATTCAGGTCAACTTATTGAATGGGATGATGCCCTCAATTCAGACGTGTCTCTCCTGCCATCATCCTTTGGTTGGGATGTCGATCCGAAGGTGATGCCCGATGCGAATGGCAGGTATCCGATTGCCGTACCTGGTGAATCGACCGTACTCTAAGCTACACCTAAAGCCCAATATCATGAACAGACGTTCTTTTGTACGCACTGGAGCGGCGGCCGCGGCCGCCGCGACTCTTCCGCTCTCCGGGGCTTCTATGGCCCGGTCCACTCGAAAGCCCGGCGACCCGTTTAACCTCAATTATGCATCTCACTTGGGCATGTTCAAAGAACATGCAGGTAGTGATCCTGTCGATCAGCTGAGTTTTATGGCTGACGAAGGTTTTCGAGCCTTTGAGGACAATAATATGCGGAATAGGCCTGTCGATCAGCAGGAAGCGATGGCTGCGGTCATGGCAAAGCGTGGCCTTCAAATGGGCGTCTTTGTAGCACACGAGATCTATTGGAAAGAGCCTAATTTGGCTTCTGGAAAGGAAGAGTGGCGCGATGAGTTCTTGGCCTATATCCGCGCAGCAGTGGATGTTGCAAAACGGGTCAATGCCAAGTGGATGACCGTTGTACCCGGGCACGTGGATTTACGGCAGGATATGGGATATCAGACAGCTAACGTTGTTGAAAGCCTCAAGCGAGCCAGTGAGATTCTTGAGCCTCACGAGTTGGTTATGGTTCTAGAACCGTTAAATCCACGAGATCATCCCGGACTGTTTCTGACAAAAATTCCACAAGCCTATGAAATTTGCAAAGCGGTCGATAGTCCGTCTTGCAAGATCTTGGATGACCTATATCATCAGCAGATCACAGAAGGCAACCTCATTCCGAATATGGATGCCGCCTGGGATGAAATTGCCTATTTCCAGATTGGTGACAATCCGGGAAGAAAGGAGCCCACGACAGGAGAAATCAATTACCTGAATGTGTTCAAGCACATTCATGATAAAGGATATACCGGAGTTCTCGGTATGGAACACGGTAACTCAGAAGGTGGCAAAGAAGGCGAGCGCGCGGTAATAGACGCGTATCGCGCCGTAGACTCCTTTTAGTTTAAAGCGGCTATTTCTTCTTCCGCTCCAGCTAGTCGGTCGGGGATTCGGTAATTGACCCCCAGAGATTCTAGGTGTGGTAGATTTCCGACCAATCGTCGGTAAAAACTATCTAGGTTTCTTCGTGCTGGAGGGGACCATACTACCTCGGCAAGAGCCATTGCTCTGGGATAGACCATATACTCGGCATACTCTGGCGTGCTGATGTACTCCGTCCAGACATTGCCTTGGGCGCCTAAAATATGTTGCGCTTCTTCCTGTGTGAGCTCGCTAGGTACAGGCTCGAAAGCGTATACCGTGTCTAGTGGTGTGGAATAGCCTGCCCAGTTCATGGCTAACGGCTCGGATTCCGGGTCTGCTTGGTAGAAATCGAAGTAAGCGTACCGAGTTGGCGTCATAATTACGTCATGGCCCATCTTCGCAGCTTCAATTCCACCAACCATACCACGCCAAGACATGACGGTGGCGTTAGGCGCGAGTCCTCCTTCCAAAATTTCGTCCCATCCAATCAGGTTTCGGTCGTTTTCATTCAGGAACGTTTCGATGCGACGCACAAACCAACTCTGTAATTCCTCTTCATTCGCTAGCCCTTCCCGTGTCATGATAGACTGAGCCAGCGAACTATTTTCCCACTGAGTTTTCGGTACTTCATCAGATCCGATATGGATATAGGCACTGGGAAAAAGATCGATTACTACACCTAAAACATCAGTAAGAAACGAGAAGGTGGCCTCTGATGGACACAAAATATCACTCTTAATTCCCCACGTTGTTTGCACTTCATAGGGGCCAAATCCACATCCAAGTTCAGGGTAGGCAGCGAGGGCAGCCGTGGAATGCCCAGGCATATTGATTTCAGGAATGACTGTGACATATCGTTCGGCCGCATAGGCCAGAACTTCTCGAACATCATCGTGGGTATAAAACCCGCCGTGGGGTATCCCATCGCCGACGTAAGGATCAAAGTTCTTGTCAACAATCGTTTCCTTACGCCAGGCCCCGACTTCAGTGAGGCGCGGATAGGCAGGAATCTCCAAGCGCCATCCCTGATCCTGTGTTAGGCCCCAATGAAACGTGTTGAACTTATACCGGGCCATCGTATCGATATACTTCTTAATGAAGGCAACATCGAAGAAGTAGCGTCCTACGTCCAGGTGCATTCCTCGATACGAAAAACGGGGTGCGTCTTCAATATGAACGGCTGGTATGGTCCAGTCTCCTTGTTCTACCCGTCCTCTCACCTCGATTTCCGGCGGGAGCATCTGTAGGATGGATTGAAAGGCGTAGAATGCTCCGGCCGCATTTCCGGCAGAGATGACAAGTGCGTCCTCACTTACGTCGATGGTATACGCTTCCTTTTTTAAGGAGGCGTCCAGCGTGAGAACCATATCTCCATCCTCAGAAATGGGTAGTGTCATGCCCATGGGAAGGGCCAGCGTTGCAGCGAATCGTTCAGTGACCCCGATGAGTTCGGGGCTATCTACCTTAAAACCTGAGCTAGTTGCCAGATCAAAGGATCCACTCCGAGATTCCATACTAACTGGCACGGGAATAATGGGAATGTCTACCACAGGTTTTTGGGGGGATGCACAACCTGAAAATAGTAGTACTACGGCCAAAAAGGACAGAAATTGGGACATGTCAGTGGGGAAGTAGGATGGATCAGAAACTAAATCGACCGACAATGTACGATCCTATTAAACTAAAATTCCTCACTCGGATCATCATCCAAAGAGGCCGGTGGTATCAGGGACCGAGGAAAGTCAAGATTGCGAATTTGGATTCCGGTCGGATTGAATCCAAATAGGTCTTCGCTGGAAAATATGGTTCTAAAATGAGGAGGTTCGAAAAACGGTTCAAACTTAGAACAAAGCTCGTCCAGTCTCCTCAAATAAAACGCAGCATTGTCATCTGGGGACTTAGGATCCCATTCCTCGGCTAGTCGTGCAGATAAAAAGGCGGGGCCGGAGTCAGATGCTCCCGCAATGTAGTATGACACTCGATCCCCCTTTCGAAAGGGCTTTTGAGACGTTGAGAGTCGCTTTAGGGCTAGCTCGTACGATGCGCTTCGAGTACGTTTCCCATCTGATACATCCTTTTTATACTTGTTTAATGAGTCTTTTAAGGTCTCTGTTCGTGCGAATTCGGATACATGCTCCCATTTGTGCTCCATGATGTGCTCCCGCATGCTGAGGTAGGCATTATGCAGAGCAGGAATGTCTTCGTCTAGGAGAAGGCGGATGGTTTTTCGGACAAATTTTCTACCAAAAGGCTCAATAGCACGGGACACTAATGAGGAGCCTTTCATTTTGACATGCCCGTCGTACTCTTCTAGAGCATAATTCTTCTTTTTGTAGGACATCATGCGACGGTATCTACCGTCATATCCGATCCGAATGCCCTCGGGCATATGTTCATTCAAGTCCTCTAGAAAAGCTCGCTCTTGTTGCTCTCCCTCGATGCCGTCTGGGGGAACGAATAAGACGCCGTCCGTATCCACCTCTAAGACTTTGCCATGTCGCAATTCAACCAAGTCTATGATGGAATTCAGTAGGTCTTGCCCCGTGACTGCGACTCGATCTGCTTCCGAATAGTCGTTAAAAAGGGCCTGCGAGAAGCCTAGAAAGCCATAAAAACTGTTTATAACGATTTTATAGGAGTTCTGTCTCGCATCTAAGGCACTCTTCAGTTCACCTGTTTCTTCTGCATTCATTTGGGCTTTTGCAGCGAGACGTAAATCGGTCAGGCGTTTTAGCAGGGCAGGGAAGAGCGCTAGTGCATCGCGATCAGGCTTGATGTTGTAGTTGAGCATGATGGATGGGTATAGGCTCTCCACATCCGCATAGACTATGGGTCCCGTAACACCGGTAAAAAAGATATCGGTATAGCCTCCTTGGGTTTGAGTGCCCCACTCAGATCGAGGTAAAGAATGTCGCTTTCTTAGATACTCCCGAACAAACAGGGATTCGATTTTTGACGCCGGTCCAACTCTAGCTGCTTGCCCGTATGGCATCGGGAGCATCTGGGTTAGGTAGAAAGTAGATTCCGAAAGATGCCTCGCTAAGCGCTCCGTTTCTATGGCATCATCCCCAGCATACCGGATGAGTAGGTCTGGGTCTTCCTTCCAAATGCGCGTTATCTCGCTTCCTTCTACATAGGTTCTGTCTGCAGGGGCAAAACCAAAGTATCTCGATACTTCTTTCAGACCGTAACCGGGGAGGTCTCGTTTAATGGCGTCGTAGGCCAGCACTTGGAAATAGGTGTCTATGACATGGCGTCCTGGAATATCGAGAGCTGTGTAGTCGATGGAGCGTTCAGCGAAGCGACTAGATGTAGAAAACGTTCGGGGCTCCGATCGATCGCGCCCGATCCCAAATATCACTCCATGCATTGCACACCGGCGCATGATATAGGGAAAATCGAATTTGAAAATATTATGGCCCTCAATGACATCCGGGTCTATGCGCTGTATCGTTTCCACCGTTCGCTGAAGAAGCTCGGCCTCCGACCAGTCAGGTCCGCCTAGTACTTCGCGCCACCCGCGGCTATCTGACATTGCTACTAGTACGATCTTGTCTTCCTTGCGATCGGCATTGGGGAAGTCACCAGAAGAGATACATTCGATGTCTAACTGTAATCTGTGAACGTCGTCAAAGGCCATTCCTTTGAAGCACGTCTTGCCGCTCTGCATGAGATATTGTTGCGCCGGGGAAGGAACGGTGTAGAGCGCGCCGCCGGAGCCGGCACCAGACGATGCTTTTTCTGCGTATCGTTGGGCATCCCAGTAGTCGTGCCAGTTGGTGAACACGACCAGAAAGCGATGAAACAGCTTCCCTTTGAGCTCCTGATACCTGTAGCGGCGTCGGTCAAAACCCGTGAGTAGCCGAATATTGGAAATAAAAAAGAAGGGATAAAAGGGGGCTTCGGTCAGCTTTACCGATAGTCCATCCTCGCTTCTTGTGAATACGTGGACATGGCCCTTTTTGGAGTTCTTGTCGGCAACCGGATGTACGGCCACAATGCGTTCACTCGCATCGTGGCCGTAGAGGAGCGGATCGTATGGTTGCGATGTGGACACGTCGAATCGTGGAAAGCATTCAGCAAATGAGAGCGGGGGCGTCTCCTACATTACGATCCGCAAACCAGAATTGCAGGTGTGAATCATGGTACTGGCGGCGTACACCATCGGTAACTGCGTGATCACCAGCGATCTTTGCTTAAAATCTATGCGGACTTGGGACGAAACGTAGGCTTTGGACAGGAATGACCCTATTTTCTCGATATGCATTCTCTAACTACAGAACGACTTGGACAGCGATTCGGCCGCCGAATATTGTTTCGGAAAATGAATATTGCTTTTCACAGCGGACATTCGACAGCTATTGTTGGATCGAATGGATCTGGTAAATCGACGTTGGTTCGCATCTTGGCCGGCCTAATGCGCCCGACCAAGGGTGAGGTGATTCTGAACGTGGATGGTAATGAGGTGGAAGGGGAATGGCGTCCGCTTTCCTGTGGTTTGGTGGCTCCCTATCTCAATGTGTACGAAGATTTTACTCCCCGAGAAAATCTCGATTTTATCGCAAAAGCTCGGCGTTTACTTCATCGGGAAATACGGATTGAGCAGGTGTTAGATGAGGTGCAGATGCTCCACCGGGCCGATGATGTCGTCAATACGTTTTCCTCAGGCATGTTGCAGCGGATTCGCATTGCATCTGCGCTGTTGGCTGATCCGCCCGTATTGTTGCTAGACGAGCCTACGGCTACGCTAGATGTCAGTGGGGTCGAAATGGTAAGGGGAATTATTGATCGTGCATTAAAGAAAGAACGTATCGTCATCGTTGCAACCAATGAGCCTGAAGAAGCTGAAGCTTGTGAGTTCAAGATTGATGTCGAGGACTATCGCTGAGGCGACTCCTTGGGTTAAACGATTCTCTTCGAAGTGCGGCGACTACTAAGTGGACTCGTGCGCCCATTGCTTCTAACGTGCGTGCAGCCGCATCAGGGGTGGCACCGGTCGTCATCACATCGTCAAGCAGCAGAATTTGAGCTCCTTTTACTGAGGCCCGTTGTGCTGGTGGTATGTGGAATACGTCGTTCACATTATCCTTGCGGGCTTCTCCGGTTAAGCGACTCTGAGAGAGCGTTAAGCGCCGTCTAACCAATACATTGGTCTTGATTGAGATCTGGTGCCGAGGACAAAATGCGCGCGCTAGTTCTAGCGTATGAAGCATGCCTCGTTCCAGCACCCGGCTGCGGTGCGAGGGAACGGGAATGCAGAAGTCCACCTTCCAGTCAGTCCGGAGCATCATGCTTGAACCGAGCCATGCTCCCATTCGCTCACTGGAGTTGTATTTCAGAAGACGGTGAATAGAACGAACGGGCGACTCCGCGCGATAATACCAGCTTGCATACACTTCTCTAGATTCTTGAGTAAATCCTGGGAGTTCACAAAGCGGGATCTCACATTGATGGAAAAAAGCCAGGCAGACCGCACAAAGAGGCTCCGGATGCACACAGAAGGCCTTGCAATGCGAACAGGTGGCTGGAAAAATAAAATCTAGAACGTCATTT
>DKOG01000257.1 GCA_002469915.1 Bacteroidetes bacterium UBA7368 | reverse complement strand
TATCGCTTTTCTGAGGTTCATCGCCCGCGCCCATCGATTGGGGCCAGGTGTGTTCTGCATTTATTCCACCCGAAAAAAGCTCAGTACTTGGGTCGCCTCCCAAATAAGCAACTTCAAATCCGGTATATATCCCAGCGACCTTACCCTCCGCATTTCGATCCACAATGGCATATAACGTGTCTCTTGCGACACTGTAACCCAGCGTTCGAGCCGGACTGTAGGTACCAACCAGACTGGCCATCAGGGCGTCTCCCGATTCGCCGGGAAATAGCGCACCCATTCCTGCCACATAGAAGTCAAGACTCAGCGAAAGTCCTTCGTCATCCGTAAAGGTGACGTCAAATCGCTGGATGCCCGGTGTCTGGGGCGTGGTCCATTCAAGGATTGGGTAGGTACTTCCGAAAATGGTGCCCTCAACGACAGTAGCACCCAGATTACTGGGTTCAATCGAATAAGAAAGTGAGCCTCCATCAGGGTCCTGAACAAAGAGGTGGAATTCCTGAAGGTCATCGCCTGCCTGAGCAACAGTACCCCGGGGTAGGATGCCCACATACTGGGGCCGCCGTGATTCGATGGCAGAAGTGATGGTAATAGTCACGGAAAGGGCCGCCGTGTCTTTTCCGTCGCTGGCCGTTATAGAAAACGTATGTGTCCCAACCTGATCTTCCGTGGGTACCCATGTCAGAATACCCGATGACGCATCTACCGCTGCACCCGCCGGTAGGCTGATTCCTCCAAAAGTGATAGGCTCTGAATCTGCGTCCGTTGCCTCATAGGAAAGGCTAACCTGATCGCCTGCAACGAACGTAGCCGCACTTGTCGAGGTCACGAATGTCGGAATATTGTTATTGCTAGAGCTACTTACCGTGAACGAGGTGGCGAAGGTCTGCCTTGTGCTGTCGTTACAATTCCAATTCGAGGCGTCTCCAATAAGAAGCAGAAGTTCTGATTGGGATCCGGAGGTTGAACCGGTATAGGCCATGTTGTCACACTCGCCTATGGCTACAGCCGTCGATCCGTTAGTGAGTCCGCTCGGGAGCGCAGACGTTCTGGAAGATGTGGCACTGGCTTGCCAACCTGTACCCTCAAAGTTAATGGCATAGATCAACGTGGGAGAGGCCACGCTTCCCTGAAATACGATGAGCTGATCGCCCGATCCAGAAAATTGAGGAGCACCACTTACTACTTCAATTACGGTGCCGGCTGAAACCGATCCGCTTGCCGTGTACGAGTATACATCTTCATTACTGCGGAATGAGCCACTCGACTGCCATCCATGATCGGTAAAGCCAACGACCGTGCCGGCAGGCAGGTCTACTAAAGCTACGAACCCAAAGTGGTCTGGATTATCCGCGTTCACACCAATGACGGCTATGTCACCAGGGCTTAGCGTCTGAGCTTCAGCCGTTGGAAAGAAGGCACAGGTTGCGATGCAAGTGAACCAAAAAACGTGCCTTATCAGGCCACGAGGCCTATTCGAGAAGCGGGGATATGTATTCAAAAGAGTGGGGGTGCTTTGGTTTGGAAGTAAAATAATACTGAGGCAAACAATAGAGTATGTGTATCGGGTATCGCATAATTCAAGAATCCATCGTGCACATACTCTTTTCGCCCCTCTCATAATCCCGTTGATAGATAAGAGATAGGCAGGTTGAAGGACGTCCGATACCTTAAGGCAACTACTAAACCACGACTTTGCCATGAAAATACTCAGCATCCTCTTCGCCCTCACCGTGCTGGCTTCCAGCGAAAGGCCCGAAGCCCCCCTTACGGCTCTTCCCGACACGACTGTCCTTTTCCAATTCGATCAGATGGATGAAGCTAGTTGGAGCATTGTTAATGACGGAGTCATGGGCGGTCGTTCCAAAGGATATGCAGAATTAGACGAAGGTGTCCTTAGGTTCTGGGGAAATCTGGTTACCCGTGGAGGTGGGTTCACCTCAATAAGAGCATTTCACTCAATGGATTTGGGGGATTACGACGGATTAGAGCTTCGCGTGCGAGGAAACGGGCGGGATTTTGAGGTCGAGCTCTCGGATGGAACACGATACAGAGGTCGTCAGGTTTCGCAACGTAGTGGCTTCGCGACCACGTCTGATTGGACCACAGTCCGTATTCCTTTCGAATCGTTTCGCGCCAGCATTTTTGGCCGACAGGTGAGGGCGGATGCTATAAATCCTTCAAATATCAGACGCTTAGGAATTTACATTTTAGACGGTAAAGACGGCCCTTTTGCGCTTGAAGTAGACGAGATCCGAGCCTACAAGGAGGGGGAAGCATAGCAGGAGAGAATCGGTATGACTGAAGATGACGTTGAAAAGGTATTTCAACAGTTCCATCGGGGCAAAAATGTTGGGTCTGTAAAGGGGACGGGGATGGGACTTTTAATCGTAAAGAACATTATGGACCTGCACGCCGGATGGGTCAAGATAGACTCTGATCCGGGGGTAGGGTCACAAGTAAGTCTAAACTTCCCGGTCGTTGATACCGAAGTCATAATTAAGAACATAGCCGATCCCACGGAGAGTTTTCAGGATCAGCCCGCATTCAGGTAATTCTTCAAGCTGTTTCCTAAGCCCGGACATAGTGACGTTTATGGCATCGTCGGACACAAAAAGGACGGATCCCCATACTCTCTCTGCGATGACTGTTCGGGTCACGACTTTACCCAAGCGAGTAGCCAATAGGGCCAAAACTTGAAATTCCTTTTCTCGCAGTTTTATGGGAGCATTATTATCCATTCGGATTAATCTCTGCTCAAAGTCAAACCTCAGTCCACCCACCTTCAGGTGCTCTTTGGTAACTGGGTTTGAACTGGTTCTTCGGCCCAAAGCTTGAATACGAGCGAATAGCTCTTCGAAGGCAAAAGGCTTGGTCATATAGTCATCAGCGCCTGCCATAAGTGCCTCAACCATTAGGTCTTGATCGGCATTGGCGGTCAGGACAAGAATTCCGGTCGACAATTCAACCGTGCGAACTTCCTTTATGATTTCGAGGCCAGTTCGGTTCGGAAGATTCATGTCCACAATGGCAACCTGAAAGGTATCAGAAAGCAATAAATCAAGGCCTTCAAGTCCATCGCCTGTGTGACTAACGGTGTACCCATTCTGTTTGAGGCCGGCCTTCAGGACCTGGGCAAGATCCGCGTTGTCTTCGATTATGAGGAGTTTCATTTGGTCTCAATTCTAAAAGAGATGTTTCGCAATATAAGGTATTCCTAAAAGCAATTTTAGGATGACTTTATAAAAGTCTAGGGTTAGCAAAAGGGGCGTCTTTGACTGTATTGCGATCTTTAATCAATACAAATGGCAACAAGCCAAAATGATGACAGATTTACTTCTAGTCGAGGATAACCAGGACTGCCGGACAACTGTTGCAGCCATACTTCGTCTGCAAGGATTTGAAGTTACTGAAGCGGAGGATGGACCAGAAGCCCTGTTCCTAGCCAAGACACTGGCGCCAACGCTAATTATCTGTGACGTGTCACTCCCTACCATGAGTGGATTCGATGTAAAACGCGAGCTGAACAAGGAAAAAGAGCTTTCGTCTATTCCATTTGTCTTTATGACCGGTCACACGGATCGCAAGACATTTCGAACTGGAATGGAATTGGGTGCCCTTGACTACCTGACGAAACCGTTTAAAGCAAAAGAGCTCGTTAGTATGATTGAAGCGGTTCAAAAGAATCATGAATATGTCCCCCAGGTATGCCGCGAGTGGGTAGATGGTTTGAACGTGTCGTACCTGTCTCATCCAGATAATTGGGAGTAAATAGATGAATCTCTTCAACAGAAAGTCAACTAAAAAAGCCCCGGCACCGGTTCCAAACAAAAAGTTTGCGGATCCATCATCGTCAACCATCCGAGCAGAGCACCGACTGCGACCGATTGTTCAACTGATCCGGGGAAGTGATCCGGCTGCGGAAATGGCCTTTTCGGCGTGTGCATGGCAGTCATTTCGTATGAACAAAAGTATTCGAGATATTTGCATCGATTTGCAAAACTATGCCGAGTCGGTCGGGTATCGGGCAACAGTCGGCGCGCGTGAGATGAGCAGTGATAACATGCCGTCTTTCCCTGGAATGCGAGTAACCGCCTTAGTGCTCTTGGTGGATCTCGATGATAATATTCCTACGTGGAACTGAGCGTCAGCCATGTCAAGGCTCAGCTTCCTTTTGGGAGCCACGAGTATATTTGCCGATCCGTCGTTTGAACTCCCTTTCTTCGGTAGTTCGCGAAACTTCCAGATACTAAAAAACCCAATCCACAGAAGTGAATTGGGTTTTTTATGCGTGCCCGGGAAGATTCGAACTCCCGACCTCCTGGTCCGTAGCCAGGCACTCTATCCAGCTGAGCTACGGGCGCTCCTACAATTTCATGCCCACGACAGGACTCGAACCTGTACGTCGTTTCCGACACTGGTCCCTCAAACCAGCCTGTCTACCAATTTCAGCACGTGGGCCTGCTACCAAATGATCGCCGGTGAGGGCGACGATGCTCGAGGAGGGACTCGAACCCTCACGGGGTTAAC
>DKOG01000124.1 GCA_002469915.1 Bacteroidetes bacterium UBA7368 | reverse complement strand
AGTGATTTTTGAAGAGTTCAAAGGTACCGGTAATTCGGAAGTCGTTCTAGATCGTGAAATGGCTAATAGAAGAATCTACCCCGCCATTCATCTTAGAAAATCAGGTACCCGAAACGAGGAAATTCTGATCGGCGATGAATTCATTGATCAGCATCACCGCCTGTTTCGAGCTCTCAATAGTCGCAGCCCCATAGATGCTATGCAGGCCCTTTTGCGTCATATGCATCAGGCTCCGACCAATGAGGATTTACTGAACGGATTGATTCCTAACCAGCGCTAGCCTGGTAAAGGTGTAGTTATGTGCGGACGCATTCAGGGTCAAAGTCCTGAAAGTGGAGAAGTACATGACCGTTTTACCAGCACGATCCTCAAAGCCCGGTTTACCCAGAGAGCGATTGCACGAGCACGGCATTGCTGTGTTAACAGATGCTGAGCTATTGGCATTGATTATTGGCACCGGAACGCGTACTGATACCTCGCACAAGAGTCCAGTCCGATTGGGACGCGAATTATTAACGATGTACGGGTCTCTTCGAGAATTGGCATCCAGAGACGTTAGGGACTACCAAGGGTTGGATGGAATCGGGCCGGCCAAAAGTGCGCGTTTAGCAGCTACTTTTGAACTCGGGCGTCGCCTAGCGCGGCATCCGCGCCCGGCGACGCCCGCTTTTCGATGTCCTCAAGATGTGTATTTGGAGTACGCACCCTTTCTGTCAGATCTAAAAAGAGAGATCTTTAAAGTCGTTCTTCTAAATACCGCTCACGGTCGAATTTCTGATTTTACGGCGAGCGAAGGGGGGCTGTCTTCGAGCATCGTTGAACCCCGCTTAGTTTTCAGACGTGCGATACTCGAACATGCTGCGGCTGTGATTTGCCTTCATAATCATCCATCCGGAAATCCAGAACCCAGCCAAGAAGATGTGGCCGTTACCAGACAATTAGCGGCCGCGGGAAAGACCCTAGGCATTCCGCTCAGAGACCATATTATTATCGCTGGGGATTCGTTCACCTCGTTAGCCGAACGGGGGTTGGTGCACTCATCGGCATAGCAATTCACCGATATATTCAATCCGACTCCGTCTTTGGCAACTTCTGGATGCGTAATTTGCGTGTCTATCTCAAAATGTTTTTCCAACAAGGCCACTTTTTGCATGTCTGACCTCTTTGAAAAGATCGTATCGCTTTCCAAACGACGTGGATTCATATTTCAGAGTTCCGAAATTTACGGTGGACTTTCCGCCACGTACGACTACGGACCGCTCGGCGTCGAGCTCAAACGTAATGTGACGCAGCGTTGGTGGAACGCCATGGTGTACCGTCACCAGAATGTATCCGGTCTGGATGCGGCTATTTTGATGCATCCTAAGACGTGGAAAGCTTCTGGTCACGTGGATGCCTTCAGTGACCCGTTGATTGACGATAAGACCTCGAAAATGAGATATCGTGCTGATCAGCTTATCGAAGGATATATCGACCGTCTTCGCCGCAAAGGAAAAGATGAGACGGCAGATCGAGTCTATCAGGCGTTGGTAGATGCGCTTAACGCTGAGGATATGTCCAAGGCGTTACACGATGTTATAATGGCTGAGGAGATTCGTTCTCCTGACTCAGGAATGTTTGACTGGACCGATGTTCGTCAGTTTAACCTGATGTTTGATACGCATATCGGTCCGGTACAGGATGCAGACAACAAGATTTACCTGAGACCAGAGACTGCTCAGGGTATTTTTGTCAATTTCCACAACGTCCGTGAAACGGGACGACACCAGGTACCCTTTGGTATTGCTCAGATTGGGAAAGCCTTCCGAAATGAGATCGTAGCTCGCCAGTTTATCTTCCGTATGCGCGAGTTCGAGCAGATGGAAATGCAGTATTTCGTTAAGCCCGGATCTCAGATGGAGGCTTTCGAGCAGTGGCGTGAAGAGCGCATGCAATGGCACATCGATAATGGTATTCGGCCCTCTAAGCTGCGCTGGCACGAGCATGAGAAGCTAGCCCATTATGCAGATGCAGCGTTCGATATTCAGTATGAATTCCCGATTGGCTGGCAGGAGGTGGAAGGTATCCACAGTCGCACGGACTTTGACTTACGGGCGCACCAGGACCACTCTGGTAAGAAAATGGAGTATTTCGATCCCCGCTCCAATGAAAAATACCTTCCTTATGTAGTCGAAACCTCAGCAGGCCTGGACCGGACGGTTCTAACGATTCTGTGCGAAGCGTATCGGGAAGAAGAAGTGGATGGGGATACCCGTTCACTGATGAAGTTTCATCCTAAGATTGCTCCCATCACCGCCGCCATCTTCCCACTTGTCAAGAAAAATGGCATGCCTGAAGTAGCGAGGAAGATTCAGGAGGATTTACAGCAGCATTTCCATGCCTTTTACGATGAAAAGGGAGCTATTGGTCGTAGGTACCGACGAATGGATGAAGTAGGTACGCCTTTCTGTGTAACAGTAGATGGTGAGTCTGTTGAAGAAGGTAGCGTAACAGTTCGCCATAGAGATACGATGGAGCAGGATCGGATACCGGCTGAGAACGTTGCCGCGTACATGATAGATGCCATCCGCGACTGGAAGCCATAATCTACTTCCCGAAGCGGGCGTTTAGCCATTTCGAAATTTGATCGCGGGTGATGCGGAATGCATCGACCTGTTCCTCAAATTGTTCTCCTTTTCCTGATGGATCTGGAAAACTGTGGTGAATGGTCTCTCGTTTTCCAGGATGGAATGGGCACTGCTCTCGGGCATCGTCGCAAACCGTAACTACGTAGTCCATTTTTAGATCACCTAGATCTTCGATGGTCTTGGAGTAGTGCTGACTCATATCCACGCCAAGCTCCTCCATCACAGCAATAGCAGGCTTTTTCACGAATGTGGCTTCAGTTCCGGCACTATAAACGTCGAATTCGTTTCCATAGTGAAGTCGCATAAGCGCCTCGGCCATTTGAGATCGCGCGCTATTGTGGGTGCAAAGGAATAAGATGCTGGACTTTACAGGCATTCCGATATAGGAGAGCGGTGATGAAAACGAGGACGATTGGTCTGCTGGAAGGTAATTCGGACTTTACGTAAAAAGCACGCCTGTCAGGAACGTTCAACTACCCAGAGAATAGGACCCCTCGATATCTGTCCTATTGGCATTAATTCGCCCCCCAAAGGCCGAAAAATGGAATTCCAACTCCAAGTTGATCCGGTTATTGGCTATGTCAATTCTGATATAGATCCGTCTTTAGATCTGTATGCCGAAATTGACCGACTAAAAAAGGAAAAAAATGCTGTTCTTCTGGCTCATTACTACCAGGAGCCAGCTATTCAGGACATCGCTGATTTTATTGGCGATTCGCTCGGGTTAGCTAGAAAAGCGGCTGAAACGGAGGCTGATATCATTGTCTTTGCCGGCGTGCATTTCATGGCGGAGACCGCGAAGATTATCAATCCCGGAAAAACAGTGCTTCTTCCGGATCTGAATGCTGGCTGCTCGCTTGCCGACGCCTGCCCAGCAGATGAGTTTGCTGAGTTCAAAGCTCGGTATCCGAATCACATCGTCATCTCGTATATCAATTGCACTGCCGCTACGAAGGCCCAGAGTGATATCATATGCACTTCGTCGAATGCAGAACATATCGTTCGGCAGATTCCCGAAAGCCAACCCATCATTTTTGCTCCAGACCGCAACCTAGGTGGTTACCTCAATAAAAAGTTGGGGCGTGAGATGGTGCTGTGGGATGGCGTTTGCATTGTCCACCAGACCTTTAGTGAACAGAAGCTGGTTCGCCTGAAAGTTCGGAATCCAGGGGTCCCTGTGTTGGCGCACCCTGAGTGTGATGAACCGGTATTGAGACATGCTGATTTTATCGGTTCAACCAGCCAGATCCGCCGATATACGGTAGAAGAGCCACATGACACGTTCATTGTGGCAACGGAAGAGGGCATCTTATACCAGATGCAGAAAGACTCTCCTGGCAAGACATTCATTCCGGCTCCTCCAGAAAGTGGGTGTAGTTGCAGTCAGTGTCCGCACATGCGCTTGAATACAATTGAAAAATTGTATCTGTGTCTTAAGCACGAAGCTCCCGAGATTCACTTAGACGAAGCAATCCGAATCAGGGCGCTTCAACCAATCGAGAAAATGCTTGAAATGAGTCAGTCGATAGTCTGAGTGCTACCAACTCAATTTCAGGCCGATCATAGGATTGAAGCGGCGTTCAACTAAAAAATGAGTCGTGCCGTCTTCGCCTTCTCCAAGCTTGGAATAGGTGTAATGGGCATCCAAGTTCACCCAGAATGCCCCAAATAGCCTGTAATCGAACTCAAAACGCATTCTGTTTTCGGATCCCAGCGCTCCAAAAAGCGAAGAAAAACCGACTAACCCGCGTCGGTCTTGTCCGATCATGATGCGAAACTGCCTTCCGTGCATGAAAAGCCGAAGATGGTATTCACTAAGCGTTTGAACTCCGTGATAGCGCATAAAAGCATACCACAGTTCAAACCGTTCAAAAATGAGCAGTCGAAGTTCTGAATGGATGCTGTTTCCTCGCTGGATTTCACGGAGTCCGAGTGTGGCCGAAGTCTCACCGTCGCCGGCAAGGATATTGGCTCGATGACTTGAGACCGTATAAAAGGATCCGAAATACCCTGACCGGAAGTCTGAACTATTGTATTGAAGGGCCAACCGGAAGTGTAGACGTGCAAGATCAATAAAGTTTTGATTCTCTAGGTCTGCCCCAAACAGAAGCCCTTGTCCATATTCCGGTATCCGAGCTACACTGACAAAGGGAAAGAATGAAAAGCCGCCGGTTCGGAACGCTTCGATTCTGAGGTCGGCTTCTTGCCCCCGTAAATGGTGCCCTGACTCCAAAAGGACAGACCGGTCTGTGACTAGACTTGCGGCTAGGGTTAATGTGGAAATGCGACTTTTGAAGCGTGTAAAAGGTGAAATGGCAGCGCGGCCGCCAATCAGTCCAACGGAAAGCACACTTTCAGAAAATCCTTCGAGTGATAGAATGCCCCCTCTGGCCCGCGCTTCCGCCCCTACGGTGCGAGAATCGCGGGCCGCATCTGTTGTAAGGAAATTAACAAGGTGGCCAGTACCTAGGCGGGTTCGATTAAGAGGACCAACGCGCAGGTAGTTGTCACCCTTTCTGGAGCGAAAGCGGGCATAATCGACAAGCCGAATGAGGTCTTCAACTTCATTGGTATCTTCGGTAAAAGCCCCGTACACGCCGGTTCGAATAAGACCGGATAAATGAAGGGCCGTTTCAGATCTCCGTGTGTCCAGTTCGGCACCCAAGGCGGTGTACCATTGTGGCCCGATCAATGAAAAGCCGCCATTTAGCGTGATAGAATTGGATGACTGCCACCAGGAGATATTGGATTGTTCGGCTGGGTCATCGTAGGACCCAAAGAGGAAGTCTGAGGCACTTTGGGATCGGGAGGGAAAAGGTTGAGCCCATACGTCGAAGGCGAAAGGCCCTGAGAAAAGGCAACCTAGGATGAGACCTACCGCTAGCTTTTGGAATCGGAGACGGCCACCCAGTGAGCGGAGCCTGTCCAGAGGGGCGAGTATTTTAGCAGATGTGGTCATGTGCCTACTAAAATACCACTCACTTTCTAAATAGCGGCACCAACTTAGAGGTTTGCGGTAGGAGTAAGCCAATTCTCAATTTTATTAGGCTACATGCAGTTAAATAAATTACCACTTTTCCCCCTCCAGGTCGTCTTGTATCCAGGAGAAGTACTGCCCTTGCACATTTTTGAGGACCGTTATCTCGAATTAGTGTCCGATTGTGTTGCCCAAGAAATCCCGTTTGGTATCGTGCTCTTCAGAGAGGGCAAATTGGAACAGATGGGTTGTACGGCTCGAATTAGCAAGGTGGAGGAGCTGGAGGACGGAAAAAGAGATATCGTTGTCACTGGAGAGCGACGGTTCCGCGTCTCCAGGTTGTACCGTTCTCGCGCCTATCAAACGGCTGACATCGAGATGGTTCAGGACACCCCCGGCTCGGCTGATTTGAATATGATTGAGCGTGTTATTGCTCAACACATCAAGTTGTTGGAACTGGCTGGTCGCACTCCGGCACCTACTATGTACCAGGAACGAGATCCGTTATCGTTTTTTATTGCTCATAATTCTGGTCTCAGCTTAGATCAGAAGCAAGAGGTCCTTGAGTTACAGACGGAATCATCCCGAATTGGCCTTTTGATTGATCATCTTGAGCAATTTATTCCTGCAGTTGAGCAAGCCGAATCGATCCGCCTGAAAATTAAATCAAACGGTCACTTCAAGGATTTTCCACCAGAGGTCGATAAGTAGATGGCATGATACTTGGGGAGTAATAAAGCAATCCCATAAAACCATCTAACAACGTGAATCGATCTGCTACCGTTCGACTCGGCATTCCAGTGAGGAAGCTCACTTTGGGAATCCTGATTCCTTTCGGCGTGTTGCTTGTGATGAGTGCTATTTTACTTTCGGTTTTTGTAGTAAACCGATTACAGGACCGGGCACTCCATGAACAGCAGGTAACCGTAAGAACCTTGTTTGACACCGAAGCCTCTTTACACCTGAGCCTGAACGGACTGACCGTTTTAGCTCGAAATAGGGGATATGAGCGTATTTGGATACTTAGCGCTACGGGTGACATTCTAGCATCTAGTAAGGAATCTGACATAGGGAGTCGTCTTGATGAGAGATGGTGGAGGCGCTTAGAAGGACGCCGTTCCGGTTTCAATCAGGAATCTGTTCAGTTCGGAGATGGTACAATTATGTTGACCGCGCTGCACCATGCTGAGATGGGAAGATGGGTAGTTTTGTTGAGTAGGCCACGTTCCGTATTGGCCGCTACGTCTCTTTATTTGGGACTGATTCTCGCTGTGAGTCTCATCCTGTGGTTGCTTCTTGCGGCGCTAATCTGGGGGACGCTTAAACGTCGAGTAACAGAACCCTTAAAGAAATTGGATGAAAGAAGCATGGATGTCATGCGCGGAAACCGCTTGACGGAAGCCACTCTTGATCGGTTGTGGGCTGAAACCGCTCCCTCGCTTGGAGGCCATGCGGACTGCTTTGTGGATCTGGCTCGCATAGCCCGAAAGTCTGAGGAACAGTCTTTAGAAACGGAGTCCCGTTTCTAGCAACTTTTTGACGGTATTCCATCGATAGCGTTCATCTGTTCGGACGCAGGGAGTATTCTCGCTGCCAACCGAGTTCTCGCTCAGCGGATGAGTATTGAGAGCCGATGGATTGAAGGCCAACCACTGTCCATGTTAAACGGAATTCTACCTGTAACCACGTTGAATTCGTGGATGGCGAGAAAGGGATCCGATAGAGTGGCGATCGATCACTTCGAGATTTACCCCTCCGATACCGAAGACCTTACACAACCTATTTCCCTTTCCGTGCGCCCAATTCGGTATAAAGACCAATTGAGCCACTTGATCGTAGCCGAAATTTTGCAGCTTGATCCCGTTGCCACGCCCGTAGAACTGGCATGTGAAATGTCAGGAGACGGTGCATCGTTGGAAATTGAGCTTCCCCAAATGAGGTACTCAGAACGGCTTCTGGAAGGGATGATGCAAGCAACAGGACAGTTTGCAGTCGCTTTTAACGAGGAAGCAGAAACTATTTTCTGGTCTCCAGCCGCTCGTCTAATTACCGGCATTGACCAATCTGACATTTCAGACATGAAAAAATTCACCCGGAAGATCTTTGCCACCCATAAAGAGCAGAATGTTTTTCGCGCTTGGATTGACGGCAGCCCGGATGAACGAAGCCAAGAATTGATCATCAAAACGGCATCTGGGAAACGTAGAGCCCGTTGGTATGCTTCTGAAATCGATCTTGACGGTGAAGGATCCGTAGGCGTTTTATGGGCCACGTTAGATTCATCGGTCAAACCGAAGTCCCCCGGAAGGAGGGAACCGGTGTCCGGATAAGGGTTTGTATATCTGCGAGACACGACCCAGATGACGATTACCGAACCACATAACACCGAAGAGCTGAAAGCTGCCCTAGAGCAACTGAAATCTCATATCTCACGCATTCAGCACGATCTCAATAATCCGCTGTCTGTTGTTTCGGGAAACGTGGAGCTTCTCAAAGAGCTGGCCATTGCATTAAATGTATATGCCGACGTCGAGGATCCTCTCGAAGACATGGGAGCTGCTCTCGATAAATTGACGGAGCAAGTGGATCGACTCATGGTGATTCGGAGTATGCTCTCAAATCTTTCTGAAAAACTGTAAAGTTGAAGTACGCCATATAAAACTGTTACAAAATCCAATTGATGAGTACTAAG
>DKOG01000152.1 GCA_002469915.1 Bacteroidetes bacterium UBA7368 | reverse complement strand
AGCCCGACAATACCAGAGACAAGAAAGGCAACAACAACAGCATAAATGGCGCTTTCCCCCAACATCCAACCGAAATACTCGGGCTTTAAAGGTATTTTTTTAGATCGTTCTCGCACAAAAACGAAGATCCCAACAACAAGTACTACGAGACCGATAGCATAGACCCCGTATACTCCAATCAATGCAAGTGTCTGTTTTATCCAGATGTCCGCACCAACGCGAACCTGTGCAAGCTGGTCTCCATTAACCAGAAGAATCAACGCCTCATACATGGCTAGGAGAGGAAGGGCTGCCAGGAAGCCGTAGGTCGCTGTCTTTGTGGAAGAAAAATATCCCGTCGTCACCCAGCCAGTGATTGGACCAGGTTGGTCTCTCGGTGTCTTAATCGTGCTTCCCATACCCTACTTCAGTGTGAACACTTCTACTTGATGCGCCCCATTCAGATATTCCGCTACCCTAGCGGAAATGTCTATGACAGGTAAATCCAAAGACAGACTTTCGTCAGCCACGATGCATAGCACCTCTGAATCACTGTCTGCGACTTTGAGCAACACTAGCGTTCCTGCCCGATATGTAGGATGACTTACAATCAGACTAGAGGATAGGTAGGTCAGGCCGCTTTGCAGCATACGGCCATCGAAGGCTTCAGGATACACTCCCACACCAATTGACCCATCTGACTTCCATCGGGACACGCCTTTTGGCGGTGCAGATCCCACTTGAAGCATCTGTCCAGGACGTATTCCTGAATTGGAAAGACGATTCATTTCCCGAAGTGAAGTAACCGACTGCTGATTCTGCCTAGCAATTCCGTACAGCGTATCACCTGCTTTTACTTCATAGCGCGTGGGGATGTCCGCGTCTTCAAGTGAGAAATTATTTAGCTTCTCTATGACCACATTTATTTCCGGATTGAGATCCAAAAGGTCTTCCTCGGAAATCCCAATGTGCTGAGCTAACGATTGAATGGAATGCGAACCCATTACCAGTTCTTCACGATCGTCCGAGGGCTCAACGGGTGCAGTAAAACTGACCTTCAATATCATTCCGGCTCGAATGACTCCGTCTTCGAGACCATTCATTTGAGTCAACTCGTCTACACTGAGTTGATGCAAGCGGGCAATACCGTATAACGTATCTCCGGGCTTTACCTCATAAGAACGGGCCTCTTGCGCATAGACTGTTACAGACCAAACACCCATCAAAAGTGCAAATAGCGTCGTTTTCATTCGTCAAAGCCCTCCGCTTCCAATAAAGCCGATTGCAGTTCTGCCCGAGCGTGAAAATCCCGCAGGATGCCCGCACGTCTGATGCCCTCGCGATAAATCTCTTTGGCCCGATCTACCTGAAGGGTAGCTTCCAACGTTTTTCCCAAGTGGAAGTACAAGCCGACGTAGTCCGGATCTTTCGCCATCAGATCCTCAAAACTTTTGAGGGCCTTTTCTAGTTGCCCCAGCTTTCGATATTCCGCGGCCAGAGCAAACCGAATAAACGAGTCGTTGGGATCCTCTAGGTGAAAAGCTAAAAGCTGGTCAAGTCTATTCATCTTGATCTCCGCTACCAGCTCCCGCCGGCTCCACCGCCGCCGAAACCACCACCACCGCCACCAAATCCTCCGAATCCGCCACCACTAAATCCTCCTCCACCGCCAAAGCCACCAGATCTGCCGTGCCCCATACTATTCCCAAAAAATATCATGGGTAGTGCGTTGTACTGGTTCCTACGTCCTCTTTTGCCGCCCCTATTTCCCTTATTCCTAATGGCAGAAATGACAAAATAGATGAACATGATGATGAAATACACCATGATCGGAGAGATGGGCTGAGGATTACGACGCTGCTCAATACTGTCTGCATCGAATTCGCCAGAGGCAACCGCGATGATGACATCTACCGCAGTGTTAATGCCCTGAAAAAACTCACCCGACTTGAATGAGGGTACCATGATATCTCGAACGAGTCTACCAGCCAGTGCGTCAGGAAGCACACCTTCCATTCCGTATCCCGTTTCCACGCGAACAGCACGTTCTGTGCGGGAAATGAGAATAACGACACCATTATTTTTATCACTCTGACCAACCTTCCAATTTCGGCCGATAGCGAGTGCATATTCCTGAGCGTCGTACCCCCCGAGATCTCTAACCGTCACGACCACAATCTGAGTAGATGTGCTATCTGCATATCCAGACAGTTTCCTATCCAAAATACTTTCCTCCGTCCGGTCCAAAAAATCACCGGCATCAGTAACCCAGCGACCCGAAGGGGCTACTGTTTGGACGGTCTGAGCTGTGACGGAAAAAACGCTACAAAGTAGCAGAAATAAGAATCCGCTGGCTACTCTGTGTATGCTAGGATATTTAGTCAAATTCTACCACTGGGGCTTTTTCTGCACCAGAAACAGCCTCAAAAGAGGCTTTGCGATCAAATCCAGTCATGGATGCAATGATCGATCCCGGGAAACGTCGCACGGCCCGATTATAATCGGCAACCGTACCATTGAAATCGCGACGAGCAACGTTTATTCGGTTCTCCGTGCCTTCCAATTGAACTTGTAGGTCCCTAAATCCTTCAGTAGCCCTCAGATCTGGATAATTTTCCGTCACCATTAACAGCCTACCAAGCGCCCCTGAAAGGGACTGCTGAGCAGCCATGAATTCCTCCATTTTGGCAGGATCGCCCAGATCATCTGCATTCAAGTTGATAGAGGTAGCCCGAGCCCGAGCACTCGTCACGGCTTCGAGCGTCTCTGATTCAAAGTCTGCGGCTCCCTGAACGGTGCGAACTAGGTTGGGAATAAGGTCAGATCTACGTTGATATTGTGTCTCAACGTCCGCCCATGACTGAATGACGGTTTCGTCTGAATCTACCAGGCTATTGTATGTGCCGAATCCGGAGAAGACTGCAATGCCAAGTACGACTAGGATGACGACGGATACCAGTGCGGCTGGTTTCATAGCATAAGGATGGGTAAGGCGAATGGGAACGAGAAATGAACAGCAGGTTGGTTTCCTGTCACTCGTTCTCCGCATACGGAATCAATTAGATAGGGTTTCTATCTCATGGTTCTACCAATCAGAAACGTTTCCAATATTGAATTTCCGGCCGATCCGTCCAATCTGCGCAGGATCTATTTCTCCAACAATGTTAACGAACACAGCTTCATCAGAGCCTTCTTCTATCGTCATCACCACCATTCCTGCGACGTTATCACCGTCGTAGTTGACGAACATCTGAACGTGTTCATCTCGATTCCGAACACGCACTACGCTGCTCCAACCTTCATCCATTAATGCTTCCCCGATCTCGCTTGCTCGTTGTGTCGCGGCATTTCGGAACCCTCTATCTACTGTGTACGCACGCACATAGACACCCCTCAGTTTCAGGAGTAAGTCAGCGAGTTCAGGATCCTCAAACCGGGAGGCTTCCGCAACCAGTTTCATGAGCGCACCTTCGACATTGACTTCGATGACGGCATCACTTTCGAATAGATCGGAGAGATCACCCATCCGTTCGAGGTTCACGTAGCCCGGATGAGAGCGAGCATTCCGCTGATTTTGAGCCTGAGCTTGATTGGGCCATGCGGTCACAACCAAAGCCAATGCTAAAAGCATCATTTTCATCGGGTTAACCAGTTTCTTCTTCACGTCCTTCATAGGGGTGTCCATTTCAGTTTTCCATAATGGTGCTCATGCTCCGGCTAACCGGGAGAACCATCTGGTTTTCAATTACGCTTTCCTTAACCGCATTAGCCGTTGTATTTCCAACATCAGAAAGAAAGGCTAGCGTCCATTTTACTTCGTCTAGTGCCTGAGTAACCTCAGCAGTGGGAGCAGATGTGTTTTGAACGATCCGAGTAGATGAGACAACTACGATTATCAATAAGGCCATTGCTAGCACGGGTTTAAATCGACTCACACTCAACGCACCGAAGAACAGTCTAAAACGCTCAAAAAATGACTGTTTCACATCATTCCTCACGTGAGCCATGACGTGTTTAGAAATAAACTCAGGACATTCAATGTCATCCATTTCGTTCAGTCCAGCTGAAATGGCCTGGGCAAGATCTAACTGTCGTTTGATCTCCTCGTCCATAAGAGCAATCTCATCAAAGTGATCGGCATCTTCAGCGGAGAGACTTCCATCCACAAAAGCCTCCATTCGATCGTCCAACCATTTCTGTTTTTGTTTGTCAAGCATAGTCATGTCGCATTACTTCAGTTAATTCCTGTCGAAGCGCTTTACGGGCCCGGTGCAGGTACACCTTTACCGTGTTCAACGGAAGACTCAGTATTTCGCTGATTTCTTCGTACTTGTATTCTTGGACTTCCCTCAGAATCACGATGGACTTGTGGGGTTCACCTAAGGTGTCCAGAGCGGCGGCCAGCCGTTCTCTGAACAGGCTGGCCGCCGCTTCCTTATCTGGACCATTTCCAGTGGAAGGAAGCGAGTCCAGACTAAAATCTTCAGAGTCCGATATCGCTCGCCGCACCTTACGCTTTCTCATCGCGTCAATACACGCATTGCGTGCCACTCGAAGTAACCACCCTATCATTCTATCCTGATCCATTCTCTCTCGATGCTCCCACAACTTGATAAACACATCTTGAGTTACATCTGCTGCAGCTGCCTTATCACCCAGCATGTGGGCGGTAAAACTGAATACCCTTTGTTGGTACTCGGCCATGCAACGTTTGAATTCCAGTGGGTTCAAAAAGTGAACAGGTCGAATGAGATGAATGATGACTTCTCTTGCCAAACGAGCAGCACACCTGAAAGGTTACACAGCTGAGCCTCATCACGCACGGGGGCTTCTTCTTTTCGGTAAATGGCCAACCATTAGGGATAACCTGAAACAAAACGAGGTCTAGGTCGAAAGAGTACCACGGCCCTTCGCAAACGCCATTTACCTGAATTCAAGGACACTGATGTCTGCATTGAAACGCTACTTTCTACCCGCACTACTCATTTTTGTAATGGGTACTGCTGTGGGATTGACCATGGACGGATTGTTTTCGGACGATACCTATGAGCAATTACAGAAGCTCGAGGATGCCTATATCCTCATCAATCGTCAATACGTGGAGGAAGTTGATCCAGCCGAGATGACCGAACAAGCCATTCAGGCTATGTTGAAGGAACTCGATCCGCACTCTTCGTATATCGACACGCGCTCCATGACGAAGGTCCAGGCGGACTACCAAGGTTCTTTTGGAGGAATCGGGATCTGGTTCGAGGTACCAGCCAACGACACGACAGTCGTCACATCAACGATACCTGATGGTCCAAGTGAAGCCGCAGGTCTTTTACCCGGTGATCGCATCATAGCAGTAAATGATTCCAGCATCATTGGCTTGACCTCGTTGGACATTCAAAACCTGATTATGGGCCCTGTGGGCACGGATGTAGATGTAACGGTGGTGCGTCGTAGAGTCACTGATTCAATCAATTTCAGCATCACACGCGCCAAAATCCCCCTCTACTCCATTGATTCCAGTTATATGCTGGATGACCAAACCGGCTTTTTGCGTATCGGGCGATTTGCTATGACCACGCATCAAGAGTTTGTAGAAAAGGTATCCGAACTCAAAGCTCAGGGCATGAAGCGGCTCATCATTGACCTGCGAGGGAATCCAGGAGGAATCAAGCAAACAGCTGTGATGGTCGCGGATGAAATGCTGGGAGGAACAGGTGTAATCGTTTCGACCGAAGGAAGAGTTGAGCGCGAAAATGAAGTAGACCAGATCACTGCGGGCGGGATTTTAACAGAAGAATCCGTCATGATTCTAGTCGACGAAAGCAGTGCTTCTGGGAGCGAAATTCTGGCTGGCGCCCTGCAGGACCACGATAGAGCCATGATTGTTGGCCGCAGAACCTTTGGAAAAGGTCTCGTTCAGCGCCCATTCCAAATGAGAGATGGCAGCGTCATCCAAATGACAGTAGCCCGATATTTCATGCCCTCTGGTAGGCTCATTCAGACCCCATACGCAGACGGTGATCTAGAGGACTACTATCGCGATAAGTTCGAAGACATGGAGCAAGCCACGTATAATCCAGCAGAATATCTTTCCGAAATCCCCGACTCGCTGAAATTCAAAACGGCTAACGGCCGAGATGTATTTGGTGGCGGTGGAGTGATGCCTGATCGCGTAATTGCCCCAGATTCCACCTCCGCACTTAGTGCTCCTATTGTGCAAAATTCCATTGCTAGGGGATACGCTTTTCTGTTCATGCGCAACCTATTTGATATTCAAGGAGAGGAGCTTCGTTCTCGCTGGGTCGAGGATCAGGATGGATTCCTGTCGCAATTCAAAGTAGACCCGGCTATGTGGCAGGATTACCTTCAATTTGCTCAGAATGAGGGTTTGACCATCGGAGAAGGCGAAGATTCATTTAGCATGGACGAAGTGAACCAGGCCAGATCTACGATGGAGACGATTATAAAAGCTAGGATGGCGCAACGCCTGTTCCGAAGTGAGGCTTGGTATCCCGTTTTTAATCAAATGGATCCTGTCATAGAAGAGGCGATGCTATTATGGAGCGAAGCCAACAGCATAAATAGCCTCGGAAACTAATGTTTCGTCTTCCAACCCGGGTGGACTTTGAACCCGGATGTGCCTCCCGTATTCCAGAACTGATTCGCCAAATGGGATCGGTCAGGCCGCTGGTCATTACCGATCCCGGAGTGCGGAGTACCGACTGGTTTGAGCCATTGATCTCAACATGCTCTTCGTGCCGTATAGACGATCAGGTTAGCCCCAATCCAAAAGCTGAAGAAGTAGACACAATTGCTGAGGTGGCCCGAAGCCGAGGCGTTGACTTGGTTGTTGGAATTGGGGGCGGTAGCGTGCTGGATGCCGCTAAGGCTGTAGCCATGCTCCTTCAAAACCCGGGACACATCAACGATTACGAAGGCAAAGACCAATTCCGAAATGGTTCAGCGCCATTTATCGCCGTTCCCACCACCTGTGGTACAGGTTCGGAGGTTACCTGGGTTTCCGTGATTAGCACGCCCAAGGAGGGTCGAAAAATCAGTATTAAGGGAGATGCGATGTTTCCCCGTTTTGCGCTGTCGGATGCAAACCTTATCCGCACACTTCCGCCGCACTTAATAGCCGCGACGGGCATGGACGCCATGACCCATGCGCTTGAATCGCTCATTGTTCGGGGAGCCAACCCCGTTTCAGACGCGCTAGCAACGAGAGCCATCTTTCTGCTCATGGGTAGTTTGACGTCGTGCGCCTTGGATCCATCCCATGCAGCTGCTCGTGGGAATGTAATGCTTGCCTCCACGCTGGCAGGGATGGCGTTCGGAAATGCAGATGTGGGGGCCGTGCATTGTCTTTCGGAAAGCATCGGCGGTTTGCTCGATCTGCCGCATGGACTGTTAAATACACTGTTGCTTTCTCCCGTCTTAACCTATCAAAAAGACGCTATCGGGCCGCTACTTTCAAGCAAATTGAACCTGCCTTTTGATAACCTGATTGAACGCCTAAAACAGCTTATCAGCGCTCTGCCCTTGCCGGATTGGACTAGTTTGAACATTTCTCCGATCCATTTCTATCAATTAGCAGCCGGTGCTGAAGACAATGGGTCCAACTCATCGAATAGAATGGCCCTTACGAGCTCAGACTACCGGACCATGCTGGAGTCTATGTAAGAGCGGCCTGCTCAACATAATGTTCACTCAGCCAATGTAACTAACTCGACCGGCGATCCGTCTAGAGACTATTAAAATCAACTTTAGAGTCCCATGACGCGTTTTCTTTCTCTAGTCATCTGTTCCCTCCTTTTCGTAGCCCCCGCAACTGGGCAAGATAGTATAGACCTCATGGTTGATGGCGTAGGCCTGTCTATTGGGGATTCAAAAGAGGTTACTGGCCTTCGCCTAAATTTTAGGGACCGAGCCATGCGGCGTGTTACCGGCATTAATGCTACGATATGGCTCCCGTACAATAATCATGGCGGCGATGTGCACGGAATTGCGCTCGGACTTCCGTCTACGGGTGCTGACAATATCACGGGAATAGGTTCTGCATTGATGGCGGTAGCCGCCAACGAAGATGCCAAAGGAATTATGTTTGGGGGAGTTGCTGCCGGAGCAGGGAATGACCTCATGGGCTTGGCCGCGGGAGGACTTGGCGTTGGGGCCGGCCGTGACATCGAAGGAATCGTTACGGGAAGTTTGGGCGCCGGCGCAGGCCGCAATTTGGAAGGGATTGCCGTCGCTGGATTGGGAGTCGGAGCAGGAAACGATGTCAAAGGTATTTTGGTGGCTGGCCTGGGCGCCGGCGCCGGAAATGACCTAGTAGGAATCGCGGTTTCTGGTGTCGGTGCCGGAGCTGGACGAGATGTCACTGGAATCATCGTTTCTGGTTTCGGTGCCGGGGCTGGACAAGATGCCACTGGAATTATGATCTCTGGTCTTGGAACGGGCGCCGGCCGCAACTTAACCGGTATTTCCATTGGTGGCCTGGGAACGGGCGCAGGCGATACGCTGAGGGGGCTACATATTGCAGGATTGGGCGTGGGAGGCACCAATGTGCGCGGTGTTATGGTATCTGGGCTTACTGCAGGCGGTCATGACGTGTATGCTTTGTCTATTGCTCCCGCCTACTTCTCGGTGGACCATGGCGGCAAAATGAGAGGATTGTCCGTTTCCTCCTACAATCGCATTCAAGGAGAGCAGAAAGGAGTTACCATCGGTATCCTGAATTACGCTCGCAAGCTGTCTGGATATCAGATTGGCTTGATCAACGTGGCATCCAATAAGGATCGATTTCGAATCATGCCCTTCATCAACTTTGCGAGATAAGTCTCAGCCGAAAACGCAGTTAAAGATCTAAGACTTCGCCTCTATCCGGAGAGATGACTTCGACGTCCGGATAAAAGAATTTAATATTGTCCGCCATCCACTCACGGGCCTTAGTCTCTCCGTGAACGAGAACAATCTTTTTGGGCTGCAAAACATCCACAAGATATAGCAGATCTCTTCGGTGGCTGTGACCACTGAACCGGAACCGATCTACATCGCAGTTTGCTGCCTGAGGACCAC